>JAYVRQ010000676.1:0-3374 GCA_043776145.1 Chthoniobacteraceae bacterium | reverse complement strand
CTCACCAATGCCCGCCTGGCTGAGTCAGCGCCCCGGCACCTTTGAATTCGTCGTCCGCGATTTCACCACCGCAGGCACGGGCGTCGGCACCGCCACCGCTTTCGTCTTCACCGGCGCGGAAGTCTTCACCGCCGTCGCGCGCCGCGTCGTGGTCGCGGGCTCCGGCACGAGCGAAGGCAGATCGAGATACTTGTCAAAATCTTTTTGCGTGTAGGTCTTGTTCACGAGTTCCGTCCGCGCGACTTCCGCCGCCGTCACCTTGTCGATTTCCGAGCGCCCGTTCACGATCGTCGGCGTCAGAAAAATCATCAGCTCGCTCTTCACATCGGTCTTCACCGTCCTGCGAAACGGCAGGCCAATGATGCCGGGAATATCCCCGAGCAGCGGAATCTTCCGCACCGATTCGATCTTCTGCGTCTGCATCAGCCCGCCGATCACGACCGTCCTTCCATTCGGCGTCACGACCACGGTTTCCGCCGAACGCTTCGCGATCACCGGCGCGCTCGCGTTGCTGGAAATCGGCACGCTTTGATCCGTGAGCGAGGAAATCTCCGGCGCCACGATCATCTCGACCATGCCTTCCGAAGTGATGAACGGTGTCACCCGCAGGATCACGCCGACGTTGTCGTAGGTGATCGTGTTGATGATGTTCCCGTTGTTGTCCGTGCGGCTGTTCGTCACGAACGGCACTTCCTGCCCGACGACGATGACCGCCTCCTGATTGTTGCGCGCCATGATCGAAGGCCGCGAGAGCACTTCGACTTTTCCCTTCGTGGAAAGCGCGCGGATCGTCGCGCTCCAGTCGTCGTTCAGGATGCGGGCGAATGTCCCATCCGTCGGACTCGGAATCGCCCCGCTGAACAGGCTCCCGCCCGTGACTCCATTCGCGGCCAGCGCGGCCTGCGCGAGATCGGTCACGATGCTGCTGCTCTTCGTCGTGGTCACGCCGTTGGTCGTGCTCGTGCTGCTGGTCCCGACCGTGGAACTGCCGGTCTTCGCACCCGTCGCCGTGCCATTGTTAAACGTGTAGTTCGCCTCCACGCCGATGTCCGAGCCCTTGTTGTAAGTCACTTCCACGAACACGACTTTGATGAGCACCTGCGGCTTCGGCTGGTCGATCGTCTTCACCACTTTCATCAATTCCTCATGCGTCGCCTCGTCGGTGACGATCATCAGCGAGCGCGTCTCGGGATCGACCTGGATGATCGCGTCGCCGAGTTCCGTATTGCTCCGGTACTGGCGCGTGCCATTCGAGTTCGAGCGGTTGCCGCCCGCGCTGAAGCCGCCGCCGGTGCCGCGGTTCGTGCCGCCGGTGGTGCCGCCGCGGGTGGCGCTGCCCGGCCGTGTTGTCTGCGCGTGCAGCGGTGTGGCGAGCAGGAGCGCGGCGATTGGCAGCGCGAGGATGGGGGCGAATTTTTTTGTCATGGGAAAAGTGGGTACCTGGTGAGTCGTGGAAAATTTCAGCGTCCGCCGCGTCCGCCTCCACCGCCACCGCCACCGCCGCTGTTCGAGAAATCCGAAGTGTCCATCGTCGCGCCTTGCGTCTGGCGGTTGTTGAGCCGGTTGCCCTGCTGCAAACTGCTTGTCGCCGACTGATCGCCGAGCACGCCGCGCAGCACGTTCGCCACCGTATCCGGGTCCGCATTTTCCAGGCGATACGTGTACACGCGCTGCTTCTTCGCATCCGTCGAGTCGAGCCGCCCGATCGTCTCCGCGATCTGCGTCAGCGTATCGCGCGACGCCGTCACGATGAGCGAGTTCGTGCGCGGGTCTCCCACCGCGACCACCTTCGCCTGCAACAGCGCCCGCTCGCTCGCCTGCCCCGTGCTGCTCTGCTGCTGCTGGCCGGGGAAGCCGCCGAAAAATCCGCCGCCGCGCCCGCCCTGCTGATTCCGCTGGTTGTTGTTGCGCGACGAGGAGCTTGAAGTGTCCGCGTAAAGTTTCGTCAGCGTCTCCGCGAGTTCCGTCGAGTCCGCGTGGACCAGCCGGAAAATGCGCGTCTCCGTAAAGGCGTCGATGCTCGTGTCCAGCTTCTCCACGACATCCGTGATCTCGGGAATCAACTCCGACGGCGCGCTCACGATCAGCGAATTGCTCTGCTCATCCGCCACCGCCACGATCCGCGACGCCGCCTGCCGCGCCTCGCTCTGCGATGAGCCCGACGAGCCGCCCGGCCCGCCCTGTCCACCGCCGCCGAACATCCCGCCGAAGCCGCCAAAGCCGCCGCCGCCTCCTCCGCCCCCACGACTCCGCCCGCTGCCGCCGCCGCCCGTGCCCGTCACTTGGAAAAGCTGCGTCACGATCGTCGCCAGCCCCTTCGCGTCCGCAAAGCGCAGCGGGAAAACGTGAATCGTCGAAATGCTCGCGACCGAGGTGTCGATGGCTTTGATGATCGTCGCGATGCGGCGGATGTTCGTCTGCGTGTCCGTGAGGATGATCGTGTTCGCGCTTTCGTTCGCGCTGATCGTCGCGTTTTCGGAAAGCAGCGACTGCAAATTTTCCACGAGCTTCGCCGCCTCGCCGTACCGCAGCGGCATGATCTGCGTCACCATTTCATCCTTCCGCGGAATCTGATCGGGATCGCTGCCCTGGCGCACCGGCAGATCTTTTTTCTGCGCATCCTTGCGGCTTACGATTTTCAAAATGCGCCCGTTGCGAATCGCGATGTATCCCTTTTCGAGCAGCACCGTGTTCAGCAAATCCACCGCATCCTCCGCCGAGATTTCCTGCCGGCTCATCACATTCACCGTCCCGCTCACCTGCGCCTCCTGCACGATCACGAACCCCGCCGCCTCGCTCAAATAATTCAGCACCGCGCTCAGCGAAGCGTCCTGGAAATTGAGCAGGATACCGCCTTTGCCCGCGGGCTTCGGCGGCGGCTGCGCGGCATTTTTTTCGGGAAGCGGCGGCGCTGCTTCCGGCGCGACCGCCTTCGGCAGCGCGATGGGTTCCGGCTTCGGTTGCTGCGCGAAAGCCGCCCACGGCAGAAGCAGCAGTGCGGTGAAAAACGCGAACGGGCGGGGCAGTGGATTCATAAGTATGAGTTGGTTGAATGTTGGCGGAGTGAAATCCGGGGAGCGCGCGCGTCTCGCGTGCTGGCGAAGCGGGTGCCCTGAGCGCAGTCGAATGGGGCGTCCCGCCTTCGCGAACTTTTTTCAATGTGGATCGCAGGAAAGATCAACGCATCTCGTGTTGCGGACGCGCAGGAAAGTTCGTTTCGGCGGGACGCCGAAACCAGCACGCGAGACGCGCGCGCTCCCCGGAAATTTTCGCGCGCCATCCGCCCCTCGTTCCCAAGCTCCGCTTGGGAATGCCCTTGGGAGGGAAGCTCTGCTTCCCAGGCGGGGGTGTCCGCGGGTGGGCGCACGCTCCCG
>JAYVRQ010000675.1:0-11652 GCA_043776145.1 Chthoniobacteraceae bacterium | reverse complement strand
ACGGTCACGCGATTGATGATCGTCTCGCGCAGCACCGCGTCTGTGAGATAGCTGACCGTCTCGGCCATCTTCCGCGCGGCCTGCATCCGCCCGCGCGGGGTCGCGAAATCGGGCCGCGCCGCGAGCCGGTCGATTTGGAAATCGAAGAAATCCTTCGCGTCGGAAATCTGTTCGACAAACGCCGCCGCGCCGCGCCCGCGGATCATCGAATCCGGGTCTTCGCCCGGCGGCATCGTCGCCACGCGCACCGCCACATTTTGCGCGAACAGCAGCTTCGCTGCTTTCTCCGTCGCGGTTTCCCCCGCGCCATCCGCGTCGTAGCACAGCACGACTTCCTCGACGTACCGCTTCAAAATGCGCGCCTGTTTTTCCGTGAGCGCCGTCCCCTGCGGCGCGATGACATTCTGCACGCCCGCCTCGAACACGGTGATTAAATCAATCTGTCCCTCGCACAAAATCGCCGATTTTTTGTCGATCAGCGGGCGCTTGCTGCGATGCAGCCCGAAGAGCACCGCGCCTTTTGTGAAGATCGGCGTCTCGGGCGAGTTCACGTACTTCCCGCCCTTCGCCTCCGCATCCAGTACGCGCCCGCTGAACGCGATCACCTCGCCCGTATCGTTGGAAATCGGGAACATGAGCCGATGCTTGAAGCGGTCGTATAGTTGTTCCCAATTCGGATTCGCCCGTTCCTCTTCATTCTCGCCGCTCACCCCGCACAGACCGCTTTTCGCAATCTCCTCCAGCGTGAAACCCTGCGCATGGGCAAACTCGAGAAAGGGATTTCGGCCCTGCGGCGCGTAACCCAGCTTCCACGATTTCGCGACCTCGGCGGTGATCCCGCGCTTTTTCAAATAATCGCGCGCCGCCACCGCCGACGGCTTCCGCATCAGTTGCAGGTGGAAAAAATCCGCCGCCTCCGCGTGCAGCGCGAGCAGGCGGCGGCGCAGCGTCACGCGCGCCGCATCCTCCGCGCTCATCTCCTGCTCGACGATGCGGATGCCCGCGCGATCCGCCAGCTTCTTCGCCGCCGTCACGAAATCCACATGCTCATACTCCTGCACAAAGCGGAACACGCTCCCGCCCATGCCGCAGCCGAAGCATTTGAAAATCTGCCGCTGCGGATTCACCTGAAACGACGGCGTTTTTTCCGAGTGAAAAGGGCACGTCGTGCGCCACGCCGAGCCCGCGCGTTTCAGCGGCCCGAGATAGCCGCTGACGACCTCGACGATGTCATTCGCCGCGGCGATTTGTTCGATGAGTTCGGGAGCGAGCAGCGGCACGCCGCAGAGCTAACGCACCCCGCCGCGCCCGCGCAAGCGCAGCGTCTCCATGCACCTCAGCTCACCACTTCGATGAGTAGTGGCTCCGTTTGGAAAAATCCTGTCATTCTGAGCGAAGCGAAGAACCTCTGACTATTTTCTTCCTTTTGAACGCGCCAGAAGAAGAAAACGATCAGAGGTGCTTCGCTTCGCTCAACATGACAGGGCTTTTTTGGGGACTCCGTTCCCAAGTTCCTTGGGAACGAGGTGCAAAAAGCCCTTCACAAGCACGACAAATTATTCATGATTCAGTCGTTAGGCGAATCAAACCGTTTGCCGCTAATCACAATGAACACAATGATGACCAGGACGATACTTCTAGCTGCCTGCGCGTTTTTCGCGCATTCCACTTGCCACGCTGCCATTGTAACCGTGACGACCACTTTGGACAATATCGCCGGTTCGTTGCGGTGGGCGGTTGCTCAGGCGTATTCAGGTGACACAATTCAGTTCGCGCCTGACGTCCGCGGAACAATAACTCTAGAGTCTGGGGTGATTGCTTCACAAAGCCCGAAAGACTTGAACATTGAAGGTCCCGGCCCAGAACAACTGGCCATCAGCGGAAACAAACATAGTCGCATTCTTTCCGTGCCCGGACAGATCAACATTAGCGGATTGACTTTCAAGAAGAGTAAAACCGGCTTTGCGATTGTGTTGGACGCAGGACAGGGTGGGATTGGCACCGTATCCAATTGTCATTTCGTCAGCAATAAAGGTACGGCGGCGGTGTCTGTTGCTGAGGGAAGATGGTATATGTATGACTGTATCTTTACCAAAAATGTTAGCAATGGCACGAAAATGATTCTCGGTAATTCCAATAATGCAACAACCGACGACATTCAATTGATAGGAGCACCCGCTTTGCTTATAGGTGAGTTAGCGACTCTTTACGCCTACAGATCACAATTCATCAGCAACCTAGCAAGCGGATCTCGTGGCGGTGCGGTTGCCTGCGGCGGAACCCTTAACGCGTTCGATTGCACGTTTGACGGAAACTCGGCGAAGATTGGTGGAGCGCTGTTTGTAAATGGGGGCGGGGTATATTTGGAGGGATGCACCTTAAGCGCGAATCGCTCGTCAGGTGCCGGGGGGGCAATTGCGCAGAAGGAGTCCACAACAAATGTGAATAGATGCACCTTCTACGCGAACCGCGCTTCCATCGGTGGAGGCGTCTATGCAAGCACGTTTCTCGATTTGCTTTATTTTGATTCCTGCACCGTCGCAATGAATCGAGGTCGTCGCGTCCAAAACGGCGGCGGTGGAGGTATCTATTCGGCGGGCACGTTTGTGTCTATCAAGAACTCCATAATTGCGCAAAACACGGCTCTCAGTGGACCCAAAGATATTGATGCGTTTGTCATATCTCAGGACGGTAATTTAGTGGGGAATAGCAATGGGACGAGAGTGTCGGAATGGAGATATGCCGACATAATAGGTACAAAACAATTTCCTATTGATCCTAAGCTCGACATTCTTCGAGATAACGGCGGATACACTGCAACAGCGGCATTACTATTTGGCAGCCCCGCAATCGATAAGGGAGTAACCGACGAGTCGAACAATCTGGTCGATCAACGAGGTGCAACCAGAGTAGTTGATGTCAGTGATACACAAAACGCCGTGGGAGGGGATGGCCGCGACATGGGTGCCTTCGAATTTGAGGGTGCTTTTTGACTCGTTCCCAAGTTCCGCAGGCGGCTACCAGTCATCGTCGGCAAGGCATCTTGGATACTTCTCGAAATATCCCATCGGCCAGCTTTGTGCATTTGACGGCGAGGGAATGTGTGGTGGGAGTGGCCTGTGCCACCGCTTCTTTCGCCCATTTTTTGGGCGGCACTCACGGGGGCAGGCAGATCATCTGTTCGCTTATGGGTGAGAGCGTGGTACGGGGAATCAGCGGTGCCAATTGCGAACTGTCTGCCGGGCGATTCTTCAACTCGTTTCCAAGTTGCACTTGGAAATACCCTTTTGCCCGAAGCTTGCTTCTTCCCGCCCTCTGATACTCCACCGCTCGAAGTGAAACTTCGCCAACTCGGTAAAGGGCACGTCGTGCGCCACGCGGAGCCCGCACGTTTCAGCGGCCCGAGATAGCCGCTGACCACCTCGACGATGTCATTCGCCGCGGCGATTTGTTCGATGAGTTCGGGAGCGAGCAGCGGCACATCGCAGAGCTAACGCGCCGCGCCGCGCCCGCGCAAGCGCCGCGTGTTCCGGGGAGCGCGCGCGTCCCGCGTGCTGGTTGAGGCGTCCCGCCTCAACGAACTTTTTTCGATGTGGATCGCCGGCAAGATGTTCGTGCTTCGTGTCGCGCACGCGCAGGGAAGTTCGTTTTGGCGGGACGCCAAAACCAGCACGCGAGACGCGCGCGCTCCCCGGAATTCGCAGCCGCGCTACTTCACTCCCGCCGCCCAAAACTGCCGCCCCGCTTCCGCCCAATCGCGATCCTGCACGGTGCGATGCGCCTCGGTGCTCATGGATTGCCGGAGCGCGGGATCGTCGAGGAGCCGCGCGACGGCGCGCGTGAAATCCTCGGCATCGAGCGCGCGTGTGATGAAGCCGGTCTTCCCGTGCGCGATCAAATCTTTCGGCCCGCCTTGATCCGAGACGATGCACGGGACGCCGCTCGCGAGAGCTTCGAGGATGACGTTTCCAAACGTGTCGGTCGTGCTGGGAAAAAGGAACACGTCCGACGAGGCGAAGGCGCGCGCGAGTTCGAGGCCCGCGAGGTAGCCGGTGAAGATGGCGTCGGGGAGCAGGATGCGGAGTTCCTTGGCGTACGGGCCGTCGCCGACGAAGGCGAGGGAGGTTGAGTGGCGCTTCATCTTGCTCCACGCGCTCACGATCATATCGAGGTCTTTTTCCTTCGAGATGCGACCGACGTAGAGCAGTACGGTCGCGTCCGCCGGGACGCCGTGCTTTTTCCAAAAATCGGGATCGCGCCGCGATGGGTGAAAGAGCGCGGTGTCGAGGCCGCGCGGGAGGATTTGGATGCGCGCGCCGTCGATCCCGCGGTCGATCCAGGCGCGGCGATAGCCTTCACTGTTGACGAACAGCACGTCGAGCTGGCCGTAGAACCACTTCATGAAATTCCACGTCAGCGTTTCCATGAACGAGTCCTCGCTCAGGATGCGCACGTACTGCGGGAAGTCGGTGTGGTAAATGCCGCTCGTGCGCAGGCCGAGCATCTTCGCGGCGAGCAGCGCAGTGAGGCCGATGGGGCCGGGCGTGCTGATGATGAGTTCGGTGAAACCCTCGCGCTCGATGTAGTCGATGATTTGGAGGATGGGCGGGAAGCTGAGCTTTTGCAGTTCGTACTCCGGCAACTCGAATTCGCCGATGGGCGCGAAATTTTTGATCGGGATGTCCGTGATGTTCACTTCGGCGCGCGACGTGACGACGGTGAGATCGTGGCCGTCCGCGACCACGCTGGCCGTGAGTTTGCGGATCGTGTTCGCGACGCCGTTCACGTCTTCGAGCGTGTCCGTGAACCACGCGCGCTTGCGGTTGGAAAGTGGGGCGGGCGTCCCGCCTGCCAAAGCCTTGCTCACGCTTTCGAGCCACGCGCGATCAGGAGCCTGGCTGCGAAAGGCATAAAGATACGGCCCGAGCGTCGCGAGGATCGGGAGCATCACGCTGATCTCCTGAATCGCCTCGATGATGTTCCCGCCCGACACCCGCTTCACGAAGCTCGTGAAAAAACGGAACGCGAGCTGGTTCGCGAAAAAGTTCGCGATCACGAACGCGCGCCGCTCCGGCTCTGCGATGCCATTCGTCTCGCGGGCGAGCAGGCCTTTCACATCAGTCTGCGAAAAGTAACCCGCGAATTGTTTCCAGAGCGAAGCGTTCGCCGGTTTCGCCAGCTCGAAGATCTTCCCGCTCGCGATGCCCTGCGCGATGAAGCTGAGCTTGTCCGCCCATGAAAATTCCGTCGGGTCTTCGCCTTCCATGAAACGCGAGAACGCTTTGCCCAAAAGGCTCGCCGAGTCCGCGCCGGAAATTTTCGCCGCGAGAAAACTCCGCACGTTGTTGTAAAGGCCGTGCGAGAGGGCGAGGGGATTGCCGCCCGTCCCGCACACCTCGCAGCGTCCGTCGCGGAGATGGGAAAGGAACTCGGAGACGTTTGCGGCAGGCGGGGTTTTCGTGAAAGCGGAAGCGGGAAACATCCCGCCGTGATCGTCCGAGCCGGCGGTGAAAACTTTCCGCCACGGCTCCGCGTGCGTCGGCGCAAAACCGTGCTTGCTCGCGAGCCCGTCGATCTTCTCCGGCGTCAGCGCACCGAGTGCTAAGCGCGCGACTTCACTCAGCAACGCCGCGCGCAATCCGTTGAGGCCCTCGAAATGCCGGAACAACAGCGCGAGTTTTTCGACATGCGCCACGGCAAGGCGGTCATCAAGCCGGTACAACGGATGCGCGACGGCGTGCGCGAGATTTTGCGCGGCGAGATATTTTTGCAGATCGAAAATATTCTCCCGTACCGACTGCATCTCGAGGTGCTGCGCCTCGTCGATCCCCCACACGAGCAGATGCACCTCGCAACGGTCGTCGGGAAATCGCGTGCTGATTTGCTCCGACACAAACACGCCGGGCCGATCCGCGATTTCGAGGCAACCTTCGATTCGGTTGTGATCCGTGAGCGTGATGAAATCCATCCCGCGCTCGCGTAGCGCATCGTAAAGCGCGCGCGGCTCCGAATAGCTGTCCGGCAAGCCGGCACGTCGGAAAAGCCACTCCGCCGCGCGGTCGCTAAATTTGGAGTGGAGATGGAGATCAGCTTTCAAGCGACGTGAGCCATGCGTGATAGGTCAGCGCCTTTCTATCGGCAAGCGCCCGCGCGATGAGCGTGCGAATCTGCCGCCAAATCGCGGCGTGTTCGATGTCCACGGGATGAATGGAAATCCGCATCAGCGGATTGGCCGCGAGCCGCTGGAAAAGGAACGCATTCCAAACGCGGCTGGTCGCGCGCCGCCATCCGCTGCGCACACTCCACACGAGCGATTGCGAGCGGTGCGCGATGCCGCTGCGCAAATCGAGCACACTGCCGAGCCGCGTCGTGTATTCGATTTTCAATTCACGCAGCGCCGCCTCCGCCTCCGCGCCGAGCAGCCACGCGGGCGCGATGAAGCCGCGCGGATCGAGCCCGATTTTGCGAAATTCATCGCGTGCTTTTGACACGAGTGAAAGCGCGGTCACGCGGTCGATGTCGTAGAACTCCCCCTCGTCGGCGGTGTAAAAGCGCGTCGTCATTTTCTGAACCGCGCTCTCCCCATCACGCCGCGCCCGTTCGTGAAAATAGCCGTGGATCACCGTCTCGTGTCCCCGTTTCCCCAACTCCCCGAGCCATGCGCAAAACGCCGCGTCATCGAGAAAATGTCCGCGCCGATGATGATCGGGAATCACGAGTAGCGAGCACGCATCGACGCCGAGCGTGCCGATGTCAGCGAGGATTCGCTCGCAGGCCGGCTGAGTGTGCGGAGAGACATCGTGAATGGAAACGACGATGGCGCGGCCAGAGGGTGAAGGCATTCGGATGCTTCTAGGAAGGACGGCCCGCGAAGTCGATTCGGTTTGAATCCCGTGAGTCGCGTGGCACGCTCCGAGCCATGAAAAATCCGGCCAACGCCGATCCGAAAATTATTACCGCGTGAGCCGGTCACTGACGCAATCGCTGACGGCGTGGCTGGAAAGCGGGAGGATGCGGATCGGGCAGATCGTGATTTTGAAAATGCCGGATGGCTGGGAACTCCGGCACGCTGATGACTTCGGGCGTGGCGATCTCGCGCGGCATGAAGGCGCGAACGAGGCGCGGCATCTCGCGAATCTCGACGACGCGGGCGCGTACCGTCCGCTGAAGACTGCGCCGAATCTCCGGCACGGCTGGCGGCTGGTGTTGCGCGACGTGGAAGAAGTGCGGCGGGCGCTGGATTATTTTTACCCGGCGATGACTGGCGTGTGGCTCAGCCATACGCTCAACGAACTGCGGCCCGTGGTGTTTCGCGAGACGCTCGGGCGGCAAACAGGCATGTATCGCGTGACGCAAAAGATCACGGACGAGCAGGCGCGGGGGATGATCGATTCGTTTTGCGCGGGGTGTTTGAAGTGCCGGCTTTGGGATGGGCGGGCGGTGCCGGAAAGTGCGGATGCCATTCCGCTGCTCTGCCAGGAAGCGTGCAACCTGCTCGTGGCGGAGGCGCGCAAAGTCGTGAAGGGGGGGGCGGCGTGATCCTCCGCTCCCGCATCGTCCTTCCCATCTCCGCTCCGCCGATTGAAAACGGCGCGGTCGCGATCGAGGGAAATCGCATCGCGGCGGTGGGCGCGGGGAAGGACGTGTTGTCCGCGCATCAAGGCCCGGTGCTGGATCTCGGCGAGGTGGCGCTGCTGCCAGGGCTCATCAACGCGCACTGCCATCTCGATTATTCGATGATGCGTTACGCAATCGATCCGCCGAAGAGTTTCACGGCGTGGGTGCGGCGCATCAACTCGCTCAAGCGCAGCATCGACGACGACGATTACCTCGCGGCCATCGCGAGAGGTTTTGCGGAAGCGAAGCTCGGGGGCACGACCACCATCGGAAACATCGAGTCGTTTCCCGAACTCATGCTGAAGCTCCCGCCTTCGCCACTGCGGACGTGGTGGTTTCACGAGATGATCGACATCCGGCATCGCCTGCCGACCGAGCGAGCGCTGGCGGGGGCGCTGAGTTTTTTCGCGGCGCGCACGCGGCCTCTCGATTTTTTCGGGCTGAGTCCGCACGCGCCTTACACCGCGTCGGCGACGCTCTACAAACTCGCGCGGGAATGCGCGGGGCAACTCGCGATGCCGCTGACGACGCATGTCGCGGAGTCGCGCGAGGAGTTGGAAATGTTCCGCGATAAAACGGGGCCGCTTTACGATTTCCTCGAGGGGCTCCAACGACCGATGGCGGATTGCGGCGGGCATTCGCCTTTCACGTATCTCTGGCGCAGCGGGGCGATCGACGCAGCGTGGATTTTGGTCCACATGAACGAACTCGTGGACGAAGATTTCGACATCCTCGCGAGCCTGCCGCGCGGCGGCGGGCCGCACCTCGTGCATTGTCCCGGCAGCCATCGGTATTTCCGCCACACGCCGTTTCAGTACCGCCGACTCTATGACCTCGGCGTGAACATCTGCCTCGGCACGGACAGCCTCGCGAGCACAAATTCGCTGAGCCTTTTCGATGAAATGCGCGGCCTGAAAAAGACGGAGCCGTGGCTCACGCCCGAGCAATTGCTGCAAACCGTGACGGTGAATCCGGCCCGCGCGCTCGGCCACGAACACCAGCTCGGAAAAATCGCGCCCGCCGCGCTGGCTGACTTGATCGCGATTCCCGCGTCCGGTAGCGTCGCCGACTTGCATGAAGAAATCCTCTCCAACGCGCGGCCTGTTCCGTGGATGATGATCGATGGGAATGTCGTTTCGTAGCCTCGCCTTTTTTCTGATCGTCTGCGTGGCGGTGAACGCGGACGCGGCGGTGAAAAAGCCGCGCCCAAGCCCCACGCCCGCGCCGAAACCGGAGCCGCGCGTTTTCCACCAACTCGCGGAAGGCGAGCTGCCGCTGGCCGCGAAAGGCGCGATCGTGCTCGACAGCTACACGGGCCGCCCGCTTTACGAAAAAAACGCGGACGAGCCGCAGTATCCGGCGAGCACGACGAAGATCATGACGGCGCTGCTCGTCATCGAGGCGGGCGATCTCGATCGCGAGGTCGAGGTCACGGAGGAAGATGCGCGCGTGGGTGAAAGCAGCCTGAACCTCCAGCCCGGCGAGCGATACACGCGGCGGCAGATGCTTTTCGGCCTGATGCTGAAAAGCGCGAACGACGTGGCGCATTCGCTCGGTCGCGACAACGCGGGAACCGCCGAGGCGTTCGCGCTGAAAATGACGGTGCGCGCGCAGGAACTCGGCGCGACGACGACGAATTTCCGCAACGCGAATGGGCTGCACGACCCGCAGCATTACACCACCCCGCGCGACCTCGTGCTCATCGCGCGCGCGGCGATGCAGCAGCCGTATTTCCGCCAAATCGTGTCCACGCTGGAGCATCCGTGGGTCACGGCTTCCGCGTCGCATTCGCTGCGAAATCACAACCGGCTGCTCTGGGAATTTCCCGGCTGCATCGGCGTGAAGACGGGCTACACGCGGCCCTCTCAGCAGGTGCTCGCGAGCGCGGCGCTGCGGGAGGGGCGCGAGGTCATCGCCGTCATCATGCACTCGGACAAGCCGGGCATTTGGGAGGACAGCAAGCTGCTGCTCACGTATGGCTTCGATCATCCGCCGACGGCGGAATCACTCGCGCCGCGTCGGACGGCGGCGCAGCCGTGAGTGGGAAATGGGGGCGCAACACTGTGAGTTTTAAGTGCTGGACATCCCGGCTCTCATCCGTGATAACTCGCAAAACCGCGAAACTGATTCTCTAAACGTATGGCTCGAATTCTCATCATCGACGACGACCCCGCTATGGTGTCGGTCATTTCCGAAATCTGTCACGAGCGGGGTCATCAGACCAGCTCCTACAATTCTGGCCAGAAGGCGCTGGAAAATCTCGCGACGGATGCGCCGCAACTCGTCATCACCGACATGCGGATGGACAAGGTCGGCGGGCTCGACGTGCTCCGCGAATGCCGCGAGGTGCTGCCGCAGACGCCGGTCATCATGATTACCGCCTACAAAAATGTGGAGACGGCGATCGAGGCGATGAAGCTGGGCGCTTACGATTACATCTCGAAGCCGTTCAAGGTGGATGAACTCCAACTCACGATCCAGCGCGCGCTCGATCACCAGAGCGACCGTCGCGAAATCCGCAACCTGCGGCAGATCGTGAAGGAAAAGTATCGCTTCGAGAACATCATCGGCGCGTCGCAGCGAATGCAGGAAATTTACAACCTGATCGCGAAAATCGCCGACACGGATTCGACGATCCTCATTCAAGGCGAAAGCGGGACGGGCAAGGAACTCGTCGCTCGCGCGCTGCATTTCAACTCGAACCGGCAGCATCAGCCTTTTGTGGCGATCAACTGCTCGGCGCTGCCGGAGAACCTGCTGGAATCCGAATTGTTCGGTCACAAAAAGGGCGCGTTCACCGGGGCGACGAACGACAAGATCGGGCTTTTCGAGGAGGCCGAGCAGGGCACGATTTTTCTCGATGAGGTGAACTCGATGGCGCTCTCGCTCCAGACGAAGCTGCTGCGGGTGCTCCAGGAGCGCCAGCTCCGGCGCGTGGGCGAGAACAAAAGCATTTCCATCAACGTCCGCGTGCTCGCGGCGACGAACGAATCCCTGCACGAGAAAATCAAGAGCGGGCAGTTTCGCGAAGACCTTTACTACCGGCTCTGCGTCATCCCCATCGAAATGCCCGCGCTTCGCGAGCGGCTCGACGACATCCCGCTGCTCGTCCAGCATTTCCTGCAAAAAAACGCGACGCAAACCGCGACCGATCCCAAGAAGATCGACGCGAAAGCCATCGACACGCTCCAGCAATACCGCTGGCCCGGCAACGTGCGCGAACTCGAAAACGCCATCGAACGCGCGTGCGCCCTCTGCGACGACGGCCTCATCCGCGTGAGCGATCTCCCGCCGCAAGTCGTCCGCCAGGCCAACGCGCCTGCAACGGAAGGCACGAGCACGCTGCCCGTCGGCCAAAAGCTCGACGATTACACGCGCGACATCGAGCGCCGCTACATCGACGAGACGATCAAGTTCAACGCCGGCTCGCGCGAGAAGGCGGCGAAGATGCTGGGGATCAGCATGGCCACGCTTTACCGGAAAATCGACGTGAAGAAGTCGGTCGTGGAGAAGGCGTAAGGCCGCACGGGTGCGCGGCAGCGTGTTCCGGGTAGCACGCTCGTCCCGAGCGTTGGCGAAAGCGTCCCGCTTTCGCGAACTTCCTGCACCGTTCAATGAAGATTGCGCCCGCGTTTCCATTCCGACGCTCAAGAAAGTTCGTTTTGGCGGGACGCCAAAACCAACGCTCGGGACGAGCGTGCTACCCGGAATTCCGCGACCGCGCGCTTTTCAGTTCGTGAGCTGCTTCACGATCACCGCCGGGTTTCCCGCGACGACCACACTCTCTGGCACATCCTTCGAGACGACTGACCCCGCCGCAACGATCGAGTTTTCGCCAATCGTGACGCCTTTCAAAATGACGGCGTTCATCCCGATCCACACGTTGTCCTTGATGATAACCGGCGCGGTCTTGAGCGGCGGGCGCGGCGGGCGGTCTTTGTAAAAAGGCGCGAGTGCCATCGTATCGAGGCGGCGCTGCGCGGCGTCGATGGGATGGAAGTCGGAATCCGCAATGCCCACATTCCACGAGACGAG
>JAYVRQ010000674.1:0-3386 GCA_043776145.1 Chthoniobacteraceae bacterium | reverse complement strand
GAAACGCGCGTGGCGTCTTCACGGAATTGGGCGGCAGGGGCAGTCATGCGGGCAGAGCAGATAGGCGAAAAGCCGCGTGCCGACAATAGTCGCGATCTACGGATGAGGCGGAGAGGCGCCACCTTCGCCGAACAGGCGAAACAGCGACGGGAGCGGCAGATCGTTGAGCGTGGAGAGACCGATGCCGTAGTAGTGGCCGGAGCCGTCCAGAGCGGGCGCCATTTGCACGCCGTTGTAGTAAGGCTGGACGCCGGTGCCGATGAAGAACGACGCATCCCGCGAGCCGTCTGGGAGAAATCGCTGAAGGCCCATTTCCAGCGAACCGCCCAGGACGATGCGACCACGATTGTCCTCGAAGAGCGTCGTGGATCGGTAGCCATAGGGCAGTCCGCCCGTGGACATCGTCAGCGGATACACCGGCCAGCCGGGGATGGGCGCACCGTCGGCCTCGTACCAGCGCAGAAAGTCATCCGCCACGAGCAGCCTTCCGTTTGCCAGCGGACGCACGCGCACCGTTTCGTAGGGGGAAACCGCGATGCGTTGAAAGGCGGGATCCACCGCACCATCTACCGTCCAGCGCACGATGCTGGAAGAGCGGGGGCTCGTGCGCCATTCGCGGATGAGCAGGCGGCCGCCAGATTGCTCGGCCAGGAAAGCGTGCTCCAATCCACCGCTGCTAAAGGGAACGGAAAACCCCGCGGTGCCATCGGCCAGGAATCGGGTGAAGCGGAAGCGGTACTGAGGCGATCCGGGAAAAACGGGCGCGCGAAAGTTCCCGACAAAACTGCCGTCGCTCAGTCGCTCGATTTCGTTCACGCGTTCGCCCGCAGCCAGTCCGAGCTGAATCTGTCCGCCGACGCCAAAACCGGAAATCCGCCGGCCGCTTTCATCCAGCGCCCGCACCTGGCCGGAATCGGTCATCACGAATAGCCGGCCCGCATCGTCCAATTGCATTTGGATGAGCCGCCCGATGAGGCCGGACAAATCTGGCGCGAAAGCGGGGTCTCGCGTTCCATCGGGCAGGAATTGATTGAGGAAGTCGCGGCCTCCACCGCGACTGAGACTTTTCAGCAAAATTTTGCCAGAGGGCCGCGCGAGGACTTTCACGGGATAAAGCTGCGAAGACAAAATCGGGTGGAAGGAAAAGTCGGGCGTGCCGGGCAGCGCGGCGGATTCATCGTCCACGATGCGCACTGCAAAACCGACCGTGTTCCAGTCCGTCAGACTTCGCGTGGGTGGCACCGGTCCCGCCCGATCCAGCAAGCGTTGCTCGGGCTCTTCCACGATTTGGAGGAATGCGGATTCGGTGGGTTCCAGCAGCGCGTCATTCAGCGTCGGAAGCAGGATCGTCTTTTCGATTTCGCCCGGACCAAAAACAACCGTCTGCGCCCATGCGGGAAAATCTTCGCCTTCCATCGCCGTGCCCGGCAGCAGACGGAGCGGCACGTTCAGCGATCCGTGGCTGCCGCGCACTCGCCGCAAGATGACGCTGGATGTCCCGGCGTTTTCGGAAACAAGGATCGGCTGCGCCATCGGTGCGATGAAGCCCGGACAGCGCAACGATTTTCCGTGCAGGCTGAGCATCACCGTGGAGTACGACGGATACGTGGGCGACGTGGGCTGGCCGTTCACCGCCGAGATGGAGCCGACCACGAAGATGGAGCCGTCTTTTTGCGTGAACGGACCCGACTCCAAGCTGGACCACGGGGTGTCGTCTCCGGGTTTTTCCAAGGCGGCGGCGAAGTCCGGGTCAGCGCTCCCATCCGGCCCGATGCGGCGGAGGAGGACCGAGAATTCCGAGTGCTGCATCGCGATCAGGATGCGCCCGTCGGGATCGAGACTGAGGCGGTTCACGGAAAATTCCGCCCACTCCGGCGGATAGTGAAAAGCGGGATCGAGCCGCCCATTTGGCAGCAGCTTGACGACGGGCGGCAAACTCCGCGGCGCGGTGTCGGGATGATCCGGCACGGACTCCAGCGAGTCGCCGGCCACGAGCATCGAGCCGTCCGCCAGCAGCAGGAGCTGACCGATCCGGCCCGAGACGCCGGGAGTCCAGGCGATTTCGGGAACGAACAATTCGTCGATCCGGCCCGCCGCGTCGATCTTCACGAGGCCGGACGATCCATCGTTCGCGAACCACGTGCTCACGATCCGGCCGTCCGCCGCCAGAGCCGCAAATTCAAAATTGAATGGCGACGCGGGCTGGTGTTCCCACGATTCCGGGAAGGAACTCAAAACCGCCCCATCGCGACTCAGCCGATGAAACACCGTGCGTCCATTGCTCAGCAGTGTCCCGTTCGCATACTCGCCCACGATGCGGCCACCGCCCGTCCATGTCGCCAGCGCTTTTCCGCGTGAGGAAAGGCGGGTGTGCCCGGAACTCGATGACGCGATGAACTGTCCATTTCTGAGGCGGAAAAGTTCCTCGGCAAAATTGACTTCCGGTTGAAACGTCGCGTCCTCCCGGCCATCGGGCCAATAGCGCCGCAGGCCGCGCGCGGTCTCCCAATCGCGCATCGCGGCGATGATGCTGCCATCGTTCTGCTCGATCGCCGCGTGAGGCGGAGTCAGCCCCGCGGCGTATCCGTCGAAATCGAAATGCTTCGCGATGTCGCCCGCGCACTGCATGGTCGCATCGCGAATTTCGATGATCGCGATGAACGGAAACGCGACGCGATTTCCACGACTCGGATGGCTGAGCAACACGAAGAAATGCTCGGACCGCTCAATCACCTCGTCACTGTGCAGAACCACCGCGACCTGTCTCGCCGCCACGCCCGGCGCGAAATCCAGCGTCTCGCCGCCGCCCTGAAAATCGCGACCCGCCCGCGCCGTTGCACCCGCGGTCTGCCATTTCACCGAGGCAGCCTTCGACAAATCTCCCGTTCGCGTCACCTCAATCGTTGCCGACTGGCCTTCGTCCGCCGCCACCCGCCGCGCCGAAAATGCAAACTCGCCCGCTTCAAGGCGGAACGTCGCAAGATGGAAAAGCAGCGCGAACAGGAGGAGCGATGGAGCGCGGAAGGGAGGATGTTTCATCGTAAAATGGAACCTCGGCTTTGCAGGAACTTGCACAGAGGGTGATGCCGTTCATTGCGCAAGACAACCGCGCAGTTCGGAAGGCGGGAGTTACCGCGTATTTCTCACGGACGCGCGATGAGCCACGTTCTTTTCAGACCGCGAAAAGATCCGCGACTTTCAGCGTGAGGCCGACGGAGTGGAGCGTAAACTCGGCGTCCATCCCGCGCACGAACTCGACGGGCTCCCAGCCGTCGGCGCGGCGGGAAATTTGCACTTCGGGCGCGGCGGGCTGCGGGTCGATGGTGACGAATTCCTCGAGGCTCCCGATGCGCGGATAGGTGCCGGCCTTTTCGACGATGTCCTTT
>JAYVRQ010000673.1:0-3387 GCA_043776145.1 Chthoniobacteraceae bacterium | reverse complement strand
GGGCCGTCGAATTCGTCGGGTTTGCCTTCCGGTGTGATGACGCAGCCGTGGCCGATGCGCGCGTTTTTGTCGATGATCGCGTGGTCGATGACGCAGTTTCTCCCGATGCCGAGATCGGGCACGGCTCCCTGCTTGCGCTGCGGCGAATCGTAAAAGTCCGCGCCCATGATGACGCTGTTGCGGATGGTCGTGCCGGCATCGACGAAGCTGCGCACGCCGACGACCGCGCGCTCGATGTGTGCGTCGGAAAGCACGCAGCCATCGGCGATCACGGCCTGCTTGATGGTCGCCCCGTTGATCTTGCTGCCGGGCAGGAAGCGGGCGTGCGTGTAGATCGGTTTCGCGGTGTCGAAAAAATTGAAACGCGGGATCGCGTCGGTGAGCATCAGGTTGGCATCGAAGAACGAGCGGATGGTGCCGATGTCCTCCCAGTATCCCTGAAAGATATAGGCCATCACGGGAACCTTGTGGATGAGGCCGGGGATGACGTGTTTGCCAAAGTCGATTTGCGTGTTGTCGAGCGCGGCGATGAGCGTTTCGCGATTGAAAATATAGATGCCCATCGACGCCTGATACAGATCGGCGTCCGCGGCCTGGCCGAGTTCCGCGAGCAGCGGGGGCGGGATGCGCAGGGTGTCGAGCACGGCGGCGTCCGTCGGCTTTTCGACGAACTCGATGATCTTCCGAGAGGCATCGGTGTGCATGATTCCGAAGGATTGCGCTTCCGTGCGCGACACAGGGATCGTCGCGAGCGTCACCTCGGCCTTCGTCTTGATATGCTGCGCGAGCAGTTCACCGTAATCCATCCGGTAAAGCTGATCGCCGCTGAGGATCACAAAGTACTCGTACGGATGCTGGAGGAAATCGCGGAGGTTTTGCCGCACCGCGTCCGCCGTGCCCTGGTACCAATTCGTATCCGTCGGCGTCTGCTGTGCGGCGAGGATTTCCACGAACGAGCGCGTGAACGGATCGAACTTGTAACTCGTGTTGATGTGACGGTGCAGGGACACGGAATTGAATTGCGTGAGCACGTAAATGCGGCGCAGGCCCGAGTTGATGCAGTTCGAGATCGGAATATCGACGATGCGATATTTTCCACCGAGCGGCACGGCGGGCTTCGACCGCTCTTTCGTCAGAGGAAACAACCGGGAACCTGCGCCGCCGCCCATGATGATGGCGAGCGTCTTTTCAGTGATGGAGGCGGGAGTCATGCGCCGATGATGAGCGGAAGGCGAGGCGGACACAACCCGCGACTGCGCCCGGCGCGAAAACGAAAATGAAACCGCGACTTGCGGAAATCGCGCGGGACCGATTTAATCCCGGTCGCATATGGCAACACTAACGAAACGGGAACTGGTCGTTATGATCAGCAACGAAACGGGCATGGTGCAGCATCAGGTCTTTGACGTTGTCCAACGCACCCTCGACCACCTCACCGACGCGCTCGCCAAGGGCGACTCCGTCGAACTTCGCAACTTCGGCGTCTTTGAAGTGCGGCTCACCAAGGCGCGCGTCGGACGCAATCCAAACAAACCGGCCACCAGCTTTGTCATCCCGCCGCGCGCGACGGTGAAATTCAAGGCCGGAAAAATCATGAAGCAGAAAGTCGGAAAACTTTCCGCGGAGATGAAGCGGGCGGAGAAGGAAAAGTAGCGCGCTGCCCGTAATCGTGGCGTCGCCGACCCCGCGCGCCGGAAAAACCGGCGTCACCTACCGCGCCGAAAAATGGCGTGCCGTTTTCACCGGCGTTCTCGAAACGGCGCAGACCACTTTCCTGCTGCTCATCGCCGTGCGCTGGTTCCATGCGGGGCCGACGGCGAAGGCGCTGCTCGTCGCGGGACAAAGCATCGGCCTCATCTGCGGCCCGCTCGTCGTGAATCTCACGCAGCGGCGACGCTGGCCGATCGCGCACGCCGCCGCCGGGATCATCGCCCTCGGCGCGCTGGGCATGGCCGCGACGCTCGCCGATCCGCGCGTCCCCGTCTTCGTCGCCGGCTCGATGCTCGCGACTTTCGCCATGGCCGCGATCGTCCCGCTGATGACGCAGGTCTTTCATGAAAACTATCCCGCCGACTCGCGCGGAAAACTTTTCTCCCGCGCCTTCATGGTCCGCATCGCGGTGGCCGTCGTCTTCAGCTACGTCGGCGGCTGGGTGCTCGCGCGCGACATGGCGAATTTCCGCTGGCTGCTCGGCGCGTTCACGATCGCGCTCGGCGGCGCCTGCTTCTGCCTCACGCGCATCCCGTCGCTCCCCTTCGCCGCGTCCGCCTCCATGCACCCGCTGCGCGCCTTCCGCCATGTGCGCGAAGACCGGCTTTTCCGCCAGGTGCTCATCTCGTGGATGCTCATGGGTTTCGGAAATCTCATCACGCTCCCGCTGCGCATCGAGTATCTCGCGAACCCCGCGCACGGCGTCTCGCTCAGCGCGGATCAAATCGCCTTCGTCTGCGGCGTCGTGCCCAATCTGGCGCGGCTTGTCGTCACGCCCTTCTGCGGAATGGCCTTCGACCGCATGAATTTTTTCACGATGCGCGCCGCGCTCAATGTCGGCTTCGCCGTCTCGATCCTCACCTTCTTCACCAGCAACACCATGCCCGGCCTCATCGCCGGCGCGATCATCTTCGGCGTGTCCGTCGCGGGCGGCGATGTCGCCTGGGCACTGTGGGTCACGAAGCTCGCGCCGTCGCAGCACGTCGCCGATTACATGTCGATCCACGCCATGCTCACCGGCGTGCGCGGCATCATCGCCCCGCTCGCCGCCTTCCACGCCATCGCGCACTACTCGCTCGTGCAGGTCGGCTGGTTCTGCATCGCGCTCATCCTCTTGGGAAATCTCACGCTCCTCCCCGAAATCCTCGCCTCCCGCTCGCTCCAGCCCGCGGCGGGTCCGATGGAGGATTTGCCGGAATAGCCGGGCTCCGACCGGCGGCGGATCGACCCGGAAAATCGGAACCCGTGTCTTGCAGCGCCCGGCGGAAATCCCTGCAAAACCCCGTGGCAGGACGCCCATTGCAGGGAAGTTGAGACGCGCTCGATCCACGAAGCGCGCCGTGTTCCTCGTCCTTCCCTTCTTCCCGCGAAAATGCTTTATTCCGGGGTCGGTGCCGGGACGTGCGGCTTTGGACATGCCGGGCATCGGGGAAATCAATCCTCCAAACATCAGCGAAACAAACCCATGGCAGACCTGACAGACGCAGACAAAAAGTCGTTCATCGACATCGTCATCGGCACGATCAAAGACGCCGACAACAAAGCCCTGCTCATTACGAAAGAGTGGGACCCCACGCAACGGACCACCAACCTCGCCAACGGGGTCGTGTCCGTCACCAATGATGAAGGCATCATCTCCGGCATCGAGGCCGCGCTCAAATCCGCGAGCGACGCGCG
>JAYVRQ010000672.1:0-3391 GCA_043776145.1 Chthoniobacteraceae bacterium | reverse complement strand
GCTCATACCACGCCCTCCAAACCATGTTCCCCCCAAACAAACCCCCTCTTTCTTACACGCTTTTTTCCAGGTGTTGCACTTCGGACTTGAATCCAAGGACGAAGCACAGCTTCGGGGAAACTTGCGTTCCCAAGTGCAACTTGGGCACGAGGCTCTCAGGATTTTGTCTCCGAGATCTTCCCAAGACCGCGCAGGTCTTTACAGGCGTCCTGAAGTTTATCGGGGAGAATCGAAAACATGGATGAAGCGGACGCGGACCTTTTTAACTCGTTCCCAAGTTGCACTTGGAAACGCCAGTTTCCCCGAAGCTGTGCTTCGTCCCCGCTCCGCGCCGCCGAAGTGAAACTTCGTCAACAAGGCATTCCCAAGTGGAACTTGGGGAACGAGGCTCCTGCAACGCACTCCCTGGCGTGCCAGCGGCTGTTCGCCCCCACTTTGAATCATCTCCGCAGCTAGCCCGCCCCGTCCGCCTTCTTCTCCGCGGCGCGTTTGAAATGCACCTCGACGATGCGGCGGCTGTCGGCCTTCGCGACGGTCACGACGTATTCGTCGATCCGCGTCTGCTCGCCCTGCTTCGGGAGATGGCCGATGAGGTGCGTGACGTAGCCGCCGATGGTGCTCACGTCGGCGCTTTCGAGTTCGAGGCCGATCATGTCGTTGAGTTCGTAGAGGCCGAGCGAGCCATCGACCGCGAACTCGTCGTCGGTCACTTTGCGCATCTCGGGTTTCTCGGAGTCGAACTCGTCCTGAATGTCGCCGACGAGTTCCTCAAGCACGTTGTCGAGCGTGACGATGCCGACGGTGCCGCCAAATTCATCGACGACGAGCGCGAGGTGGGCGTGCTTGTTCAGGAAAAAGGTGAGCAGCTTTTCCAGCGGCATCATTTCCGGCACGGGCAGCAGGTCGCGCTTGATGCGGTGCAGGTCGGGCGCGGGATCGCGCAGGAGCGTGATGATGTCCTTGATGTGGACCTGGCCGATGGTCTGATCGAGATGGCCTTCGCAGAGTGGGAAGCGCGTATGGCGGCTTTCCTGCGCAGCTTTGAGATTCTCTTCAAAAGAATCCTCCGTGTTCAGAAAAACGACGCTGCCGCGCGGCGTGGTGATGTCGCGCACCACGCGGTCGCGCATGTCCAGCGCGTTGATGAGGATTTCTTTTCCGAGCGGCGTGACTTCCTCGTTGTTGGCGCTCTGCGCGAGGATGACGCGCAGCTCCTCCTCGCTGTGCGCGAGTTCGTGCTCGCTGACTGGCGTGATGCGCAGCCACTTGCGGAGGATGATGTTCGACGCGCCATTGAGCAGCCAGATGGCTGGCTTGAAGACCGCGTAAAAAAGATTCAGCGGACGCACGAGCAGCAGCGCCATGCCGAGCGGATCGCGGATCGAGAGATACTTCGGCGCGAGTTCGCCGAGGATGATGTGGAGGAAAGTGATCGCCGCGAAACCCAGCCCGATCGAAACGCCGGAGACAATGTCCGGCGAAGTCACGCCGAGCAGCGCGAAGAACGGCTGGAGCAGACGCGAAAAATAAGGCTCACCGATCGCGCCAAGAGCCAGGCTCGCCATGGTGACGCCGAACTGCGTAGCCGACAGATACGCATCGAGATGCGTCATGATGTGGCGGGCGAGTTTCGCCCGCGCGTCGCCTTCCTCGATCAGCGGATCGAGCTGGCTGCCGCGGACTTTGACGAGCGCGAACTCCGCCGCGACGAAGAATCCGTTGAGCACCACGAGCACGATGATCGCGACCAGGTTGATCGTAATCACTCCGGGAGCATCCCACTGCGTCACGACCGCGCCATGCTCGGCGAGGATCGAAGGAAAAGTCATGGAACCGAAAAAGAAACGAGTCGCGGAGCACAGGCTCCGCGACTCGATCGAAAGACTGCGGCGGGGCTGGCTACCAGCTCGATTTCGTCACGCCGGGAATGTAACCATTCGAGGCGAGTTCGCGGAAGGCGATGCGCGAGAGTTTGAAGCGGCCCATGTAAGCGCGCTTGCGGCCCGTGGCCAGGCATCGCTTGCTCAGGCGCACCGGGCTTGCATCGCGCGGAAGCAGCGAGAGGCCGATGTAATCGCCCTTCTTTTTGAGTTCCGCGCGCACGGCGGCATACTTCGCCACGGTGGCGACACGACGTTTTTCTTTTTCTAACCAGCTAGTTTTTGCCATAGGAAATGGGCGGCGAAAGTAGTGGGCATCCCGGTGATTGCAACAGCTTTTTTGCCTCAGTTTTGTGAATGTGGCGCAGGGTGTTCCGGGTGGCGGACTCGGCTCAATCGTGTTGCCGTGTGGCATCCGTCGCCGTGACGCGGAATGTCGCGATGATGAGTGGTTGAATTTTCATGCCCGAGTTCTACGGGTTTTAGAAACCGACGGCTGTTCCGCCTCCCGTGCGAAAATCAAATGGCGAAAGCATGGGTCAACGCAAAGGAAAGACCGCCTCATCTCCGCGGGACACCGCGTAATCCCGGTCGCGTCGCATGATGCGCCGTTTCCCAATGGCTCCAGCATCGCGAGCAGGCGGTCATCGAGCTTTGGAAAAGCAATGCTCTCCGTGTCGCGGTAAAACCGCTCGTCTTGGTCGGTGTCGTTCATGATGTTGGCGGATTTTTGCCGAACCCTTTCAGGTCGGCTTGCAGGACTCGTTCGAGGTTTTCGACGTGCTGGCGGGCTTTCGATTGGTAGGCGCTCCGGTCGTCGAGGAGCAGCGCCATTTCGCGCACGGTGGCTTCGTCGTATGCGCGGAAAAGTTGTGCGGCGCGGTGGGCGACTTCGGTGCTGGAGCCGAGCGCGCGGAGGGCGTCGATGCTCAGATCGAGCGCGCTGCCGAAGGTCTCGCGATACACGTCGGCGACGCCCGCATTGAGCAGTTCGTAAGCGTGCTGGCGGCTGGCCGCGCGGGCGAGGATGCGCAGCTTTGGAAAATTTTTGTGAATGATTTCCACGAGTTCCAGCGACTTCGTTTCGTCGTCGATCGCGATGATGAAAAGGCAGGCGCGCTCGGCCCCCGCAGTGCGCAGGAGATCGAGGCGCGTCGCATCGCCGTAAAAAGATTTCAGTCCAAAGCCGCGCAACGTCTCGACCTGATCGGGATCACTATCCAGCACCGTGGTCGGGTAGCCATTCGCGCGCAGCAGGCGTCCGACGATGTGCCCGAAACGCCCGAAGCCGGCGAGAATGACGGGATTGTCGTGCTCGTCGATGAGGTCCGCCTCGCGCTCCACATCGCGACGGAGAAAGCGCGGCTGAATGAGTTTGTCGTTGATCGTAAAAAGCAGCGGAGCGAGCGCCATGCTCACTGCCACGGAGGCGACGAGCAGCTTCGCCAGATCGGGCGCGAGCACGCCGTTTTGCTGCGCAAAGGAAAAGAGCACGAAGGCAAACTCGCCGC
>JAYVRQ010000671.1:0-11735 GCA_043776145.1 Chthoniobacteraceae bacterium | reverse complement strand
TCGCCTTCGCGAGTTCTTCGTTGCGCTTGAAATCGGACGCGGCCTTTTCGAGTTCCGCCTCGGCCTGGCTGCGGCTGCCGAGCGCGAATTTGTAGCTGGCTTCCGCGGAGTTTTTACTCGCCCGGTAATTGTCCGGCTTGATCGCAATCAGGACATCGCCCTTCTTCACAAGCTGCCCCTCGACGACAGGAAGGCTGACGATTTCCCCCGCGACCTCCGGGCTGATGACGACTTGGGTGACCGGCTGGATTCTCCCATTCGCAACGACGGTTTCGGTAAGATCGCGCCGCGCGACTTTCTCGATCTGCACGAGAATCGGATCGTCTTTTTTTCTGAAGAATTGGAAGGCTCCCCCGCCGCCCAAAGCGACCACGACGAGCAGCGCCACGATGGCTTTGCGACTGCGGCGCTTCCTGGTTTTTTGCATTCGATTCGTGGCGAACGTGAATCAGCGGACGCCGACCCTCGACATTGCCTTCACAGCAACGGCGGGGTGATGAGCGGAATCACTTCCCTTTTGTTTCGCCGGTACACCCGGAAGTCGGCCCGGTCCACCGTGATGACCGAATGCCGCGGATGCAGTTCGCTCATTCGGATCAGGCACAAATCCGCCAGGTCGGGTTGGCGGTCGGCATACCGCTTCGCGAGGGATTCGAGCGCACCGAGATGATCGTTGCAGTCGAAATCCAAGGCGACCAAGCCATCCCGCAGCATGGCGAGCGTTACCTTTACGCTGCGCAAATGAAACGCGGTTTCCGCCAGCACAGCCTCGCAGGTAAGCAGCGGTTCCGTGACCCGTTCCGCGATGCTCACGGCCCAGTCGTGATGGGTGTCGTTGCGATTGGCAAACGCCACGAGGAGGCCGGTATCGGCGATGCCTTTCATTTTTTGGGTGAAGGGGAAAACCCTTTGCGTTGCGACAGATTGCGATCTCCGGCCAGCGAGCCAGCGAGGCGCATGAAGGGTTTTTGTCCCGCTCCGGCGCGCGCCTTTTCCAACTGCTCCCGGACCACTTGCGCCTGTGAAACGCCGGCTCGCGTGGCAGATTCCTCAAGCCACTCGGCAAGATCGCCTGTGAGACGAATGGTTAATGTCTGACTCATATGGCGGAAGTGTAGTCGCTATCCAAAGGCCGCCACAAGCCAAAGTATTCGCTCAGCCTGCTGCTTGAAACTGCCCCTGTCCTTCCGGCTCGCCCGCTTCCTCCATCCACTCGCAATACTGCCCGCGCATGGCGCAACAAATCTCGCCGAGGCGGCGCTGGACTCCGTCGAGATATTCGTGGAGGCCGGATCGGAAAATTTCGGCAATGGCGGCGTAGCGCAGGTCGGAGCAGAGACGGCCGGAGAGGCGCTCGGTTTCGTTGGCGTAATGATCCTGATCGGTGCCGGAGATTTGGTGCAGCGCGCGGTCGAGGCGCTCGCAACTGAAGCGGACGGAACGCGGGAAGTCTTCGTGCAGCAGGATGAACTCGGCGACGCTCCACGGAGCGACCTGGCCGGTGTGAATTTTCCGATACGCCTCGAAGGCGCTGCATGACTTGAGGACGGCCTGCCACTGGACGGTATCGACGTTCCCGCCGACCTGCTCGCCGCTTGGGAGTAGGATGTGGTATTTAAGATCAAGGATGCGCGAAGCGGCGTCGGCGCGTTCGAGGTATTTGCCGATTTGGAGAAAGTTCCAGCCTTCGCCGTGAGTGAGCGTGGCGTCCGTGGTGCCGTGGAACTGGTGCGAGTAATCGACGACCTGCCGGTAGAAGTCGATGGCGCTCCCGGCGAACAACTGGCGCGCAGCGGGCGAATTGAGCCAGAGGTAAAGGCCATTGATGCGCTCCCACATTTCGCTCGAAATATATTCGCGCACGGTGCGCGCATTTTCCCGCGCGCGCGCCACGCAGCAGACGATCGAGTTCGGATTTTCCTGCGCGAAGGTGACGAACTCGCAGACGGCATCGCCGCTGGTGACGGCGTAGAGTGAGTGGAAAAGTTTCAGATCTTCGAGGGTGGCGATGATGGGTTGCCAGTCGCGCTCTTCGGCGTCGGGGCCGGACTGCTCGGAGTCAAGCGTGAGTTGGAGATTTACATCGAGAATGCGCGCGGTGTTTTCGGCACGTTCGATGTATCGGGCCAGCCAGTAGAGTGAGTCAGCGACGCGGGAGAGCATGGGAAGGTTTAAGGCTTTGGTTATTCATCATCCACAACCCAAGAGTCCTTGCTGCCACCGCCTTGCGAGGAATTGACGACAAGCGAGCCTTTGCGGAGGGCGACACGGGTGAGGCCGCCGGGGATGATGGAGATTTTTTCGCCGTAGAGGATGTAGGGGCGCAGGTCGATGTGCCGGCCTTCGATGGCTCCCGCGCAGTAACTCGGGCTGCGCGATAGCTGGACGACAGGCTGGGCGACGTAGTTGCGCGGGTCGGCAATGATGGCTTGGCGGAATTTCTCGTGCTCTTCCTTCGTCGCGTGCGGGCCGATGAGCATTCCGTATCCGCCGCTTTCGTTGGCGCTCTTGATGACTAACTCCGAGATGTGTTCGAGGGCATACTTTCGATCCTCGTCAAACATGGTGAGATAGGTCGGCACGTTTTGCAGGATGGGTTCCTGGTCGAGATAGAACTGAATCATCTTCGGCACGAAGTAATACATCACCTTGTCGTCGGCGATGCCGGTGCCGACGGCATTCGCGAGGTTCACATTCCCCGCGCGGTAGGCTCCGATGATGCCGGGGACGCCAAGCACGGAGTCTTTGCGGAAGACGGTGGGATCGAGAAAATCGTCGTCAATGCGGCGGTAGATGACATCGACGCGCTTGAGACCTTTCGTGGTCTTCATCCAGACAATGTCGTTTTGCACCACCAAGTCCTGCCCGACGACAATCTCGATCCCCATAAGCCGCGCGAGGAAGGAGTGCTCGAAGTAAGCCGAGTTGTAGATGCCGGGTGTGAGCAGGACGACGGTGGGTTCGTCGGGATTCGGGCAATTTGCGGGCGCGACATAGCGCAGCAGATTCAGCAAATCCTGCCCATACTGACTGACTGGGCGGACCTTGTGGCGCGCGAAAAGTTTCGGGAAGACGCGCTTCATCACCTCGCGATTTTCCAGGACATAGCTAACCCCCGACGGGCAGCGTCCATTGTCTTCCAAGACGAGATAGTTTCCATCCCGGTCGCGGATGAGATCGCTGCCGCAGATGTGGATGTAGATGTCCTTCGGCACATCGAAGCCCATGAACTCCGGGCGGAAATGCTTGGCGCTTTTCACCACCTCTTCGGGGACGATGCCTTCCTTCACGATGCGCTGCTCGTGATAGACATCGTGCAGGAAAAGATTCAGCGCGGTGATCCGCTGCACGAGCCCGGCGCAGACGTGATCCCATTCCTGCCGCGGGATGATGCGCGGGATGAGATCGAACGGGAAGATGCGCTCGGTGCCCTGATTGTCGCTATAGACAGTGAAGGTGACGCCTTGATTGAGAAAGGTCTGCGAGGCGAGCAGTTGCTTGCGCTCGAATTCGCCGTCGCCCATTTCCTGAAACCGTTCGAGCAGCTTTGCGTAATGCGGGCGGACGGTTCCCGGTGCGGCGAACATTTCATCGTAGAAATCGCCGGTTTCGTAGTTCGTGAAAAAGTTTCCCATAATGTGGCCCTGTTGATTCGGTCAGGTCGTGACCGGCGGAGAATGAATTTCGGGATCCTCGCGAGTCGAGCCGAACTTTGCATAGACGAACCGGCTCGCGAGCGTGTTGTCCTTGGAAACGCCGTGCGCGCGCGGAAGCCCCGCGTGCGCGAGCTGCACGAGCGATTCATGCAGCAGCGCGGAGCCGAGCCCGCGATTGCAGTACTCCGCAAGCACACACGGGCCGGAGAGCAGATTCGACTCGGCCTCGACCTCCGTACTTAGCGCGGATACCGCAACAATGCGGACACCGTGAAGGATGACGAGCGCGGGAATCGCATCGCGCTCGAAGGCCTGATGCACCTGCAATTGCAGGCGGTCGCGGAAGGTGACGTGGTCGGCAGCCCATTCGCTGTCCATCGAAAACGCGCGCAGGATGACATTGGCGACGAGCGGTTCCTCCTCGCGCGCCGCGACGCGGATGAGGTAACATTTGTCGAGCGCCTTCGCGATAGGCGGAAGCGTGGCAAGGTTCCAGGTAAAGCGCGTCCAGCGCACCAGTTTCATGGGCGCGCATTGTAGAGAGGGAATGCCGGATGGCAATTCCGAAGGCGCGACTTACACGATTCCCGCCGCTTTTTCCGCTTCGTGGAAGGGCGCGTAGAGTTCGCGATGCCGTTGCGAGGTCCGCCGGAAGACGGGCCGCAGCGTCATGACATCCTGCAATCCGATGACGAGATCGACGCTCGCCGCGAACGATTGCATCTCGTCGCCGGTCGCGAATTGCGAGCCGACCAGCACGATGAACTGCCCGCGTCGCTGCGCGGGCGGAACGCCGGTCGCCGCCTGGTAGATCGGGCACAATTCGTAGGGGACGGCGTTGAAATTCGCGGAGAGCACGATGGCGTCGTACTGATGCGTCCGCAGTTTCAGCAGAATGTCGTCGGGATACAGCCCGGTGTGGATCTTGTAATTGAGTTCGCTGAATTGATTCACGATGAGATCGCGCACCTCAGGTACGTCGTGGCAGACGAGCAGCGTGAGATCGCCGGGTTCAAAGAGGTCCAGCCGGGTTCCGGTTTCCATGGTCGTAATCATTTGGTGGCGGTTTGCAGTTTCGCGTGGGCTTCGGGTTTGATGGCGACCGGATCGATATCGAGCCGCAGGCCGAGCGGCTTCTCATCGACCAGCCCGCGCTTCTTGTTGGTGTCGTCGATGTAGCGGGTCATGCGCGCTTTGTTCGTCGCGTAAAGGTCGGCGGTTTCCGCCGTGATTTCGTCCGCGGCGAAACTCCGCCCAAGCGACTGGTCGAAGGTCGTCCAGCCAAAGGTCGCGTTCGTCTCGACGATGTCGTAAAAGCTGCGCGTCTCGCCTTCGCCGAGATTGATCGTTTCGCGCACGCGCAGGTTCGTTCCCATGATTTCGTTCACGAGCGCGCGGCCTCCGCCGACCTTCGGCACGAGCCGCTGGCTCACGATCCAGCGCAGCGTATCCGCGAGCCGCGTGCGAAGCTGATTTTCCTCCTCGCGTGCAAACATGCCGAGGATGCGGTTGATCGCCTGCCCGGCGTTGATCGTGTGAATCGTGCTGATCACGAGATGCCCCGTCTCCGCCGCGGTGAGCGCGATCTCGACCGTCTCGCGGTCGCGCATTTCGCCGACGAGAATGACCTTCGGCGCCTGCCGCAGCGCGGAGCGCAGCCCGCTCGGGAACGAGTGGAAATCCGAGCCGAGTTCGCGCTGGTTGAACGTCGCCTTCTTGTGCTCGTGGACGAACTCGATCGGATCTTCGAGCGTTATCACATGCACGGCCTGCTGCTCGTTGATCTCGTTCAGCATCGCGGAAAGCGTCGTCGTCTTGCCGCTGCCGGTCGCGCCGGTCACGAGGATGAGCCCGTTCTTCTCGCGGCACATCTCGCGAAAGATCGGCTGGAGCCCGAGCGAGGCGATGGAAGGCATCTCCTTCTGCATCTTCCGCATCACGATCGCGAAGTTCCCGCGCTGTTTGAAAATGTTGACGCGAAACCGCGCGCGGTCATCCAGCGCATAGCTGCAATCGCACGCCCCGCGCGCCAGCAACTCGCGCATCAGCCGCGGATCGCCGCCGATGAGTTGCATCGCGACCTGTTCGGTCTGGTAAGGTGAAAGCGCCAGCAACGGAGGCTGGATGTTCGCCGGTTTAAGCTGGCCGAAGGCTTCGACCTGAAAAGGCCGACCCACGGTAAAGTTAAGATCGGAAATGCCGTCATGCGTTTCGAGCATGTCGGCGAGAATGGAGTCTAGTTCAGTGCGGCGCATAAAGGCGGTTCAGTTTTTACTGGTGTCATTTAGAAAGAAGACTGGAAATGCCGCTCGCGACTGCAAGGTAGCCAATCACAAGCGCAAAGAAGTTGAGGAACCGGCCGCTGTTCTCGGTCGGGGAATAAACCCTGCGACTGAGAAACAGTGCGGCGTGAGCAAATGCCAAAGTGAATGCAGCGTAGGCGATAATTCCCAGCCCTTCTCCGGGGCCTGACTTGAGGGCGCGCAGGGCAGTGAGAATGACGCTGCCAAATGCGCTAACAGCGCAGAGACTATGCAAGGCGCGTAGATGCCTGGAATACGGAAGCGGTGGTGATGTTATTTCGTTCATTCTGGAGCGGATGTAGCGACGCCTAACGACCCCACATCAGGCGACGTTAATCCAAGTGCTTTTGATGCCGACATATTCAAATTCTGCCTGCTCCTTGGCTTCCTCGATTGACCTATGAAAGGTGTCTGACAAACGGTTATTGGTATGGCATCGGAATAGGTAATAGCTTGCCCCGGAGTCAAAGGTGCAGATGGCAACCCATAAAGTAGCATCGGCGAGCACGCCGTTGTGGTAATGTTTGCATCCGCCTGTTGGTTCATGGCGGTCATCAATGGAACTCCAGAGAACAACTGTAGCGCCTTCGATTTCCGGTTGAGTAGAAGTTGGATTCACAGAGTCCCTGACATCTAGTTAGTCCTCAAAATCATCCGGCGGAGTCTTGAGGAAGACGCGAAATTTTTTCTTGTCGATCGACTTCTCGTAAGCCTCCTCGGGCGAGATCGTCGCCTTGCGTAGCAGTTCCATGATGGCGTCGTCGAGCGGCTGGTTGCCCTTCTTTTTGCCGACCTGCATCATGCCGGGAATCTGGTGGGTCTTGGCTTCGCGGATGAGATTCGCGATGGGCGTATCGACCACGAGCACTTCGAGCGCGGCGCAGCGGCCGGGCTTGTCGATGCGGCGGAAAAGATTTTGCGCGACCACGCCCTTGAGCGATTCGGAAAGGCCGGCGCGCACCTGGTTTTGCTGGTTCGCGGGGAACACGTCGATGACGCGGTCGATGGTCTTCGGCGCGCTCGGCGTGTGCAGCGTTCCGAAAACGAGATGGCCCGTCGCCGCCGCGGTGAGCGCGAGTTCGATGGTCTCCAAGTCGCGCATTTCACCCACGAGCACGATGTCCGGGTCTTCGCGCAAAGCCCCGCGAAGGGCGCTCGCAAAGGATTTGGTATGCACGCCGACTTCGCGGTGATTGATGAGCGACTGCTGGCTGCGATGCACGAACTCGATGGGATCCTCGACCGTGATGATGTGATCCTTCCGATGCAGATTCGCCCAGTCGATCATCGCCGCGAGCGTGGTCGATTTGCCGGAACCCGTCGGCCCGGTCACGAGCACGAGCCCTTTTTTCAACATCGAGAATTTTTTCAGCACGGGCGGCAGGCCGAGTTCATCCGCCGTGAGCACCTTGCTCGGGATGAGACGGAACACGGCGGCGATGCCGGTGCGCTGATTGAAGAAGTTCGCACGGAAGCGGGCGAAGCCGGGGAATTCGTAGCCGAAATCCACGTCGCCGGTTTCCTCGAACACTTTGATTTTCACCTCGGGCGCGATCTCATAGACGAGCGCCTTGAGGTCGTCGTTTTCGAGCGGAGGCATGTCCACGCGGACGAGTTCGCCGTGGATGCGGAGCATCGGTGGATTGCCGGTGGAGAGGTGAAGGTCAGAGGCACTCTGCTCCTTCATGAACTTGAAGAATGAATCAATGCGGGCCATATCGCGATCTCGACATAGCTAGTGCGATGCCACGCGGCGGGCTACAGCGCCATTGTTCGCCGTTGGTTGGGATTTATTCGGGCAGCCGGTCAGTCTCGGGAACTGGTCCGTGGGGCACTGCGGCAAGAAATGCGTCAAAGTCTTCCCGGCGTCCCTGCGCGGCCTCGCGTCTCAGAAAGTCCAGTGTCGCTAATGCAGCCATCTTCTCCGCCGCGGCGCTCGCCAGAAATTGATCGATGGAATAGCCCTCGCGATCGACCAGCGCCTGAATGCTGCGATGGAGCGATTCAGGGAGTTGCACAGTGAGCGTGTTCATGGTGTTCGAGCGAAGGTAGCCAGAAACTTCCCTGGTGTCACGGCTTGGATGCCGAACTGGTCGCATCCACGGAAGTCCGTGAGGTTGTGAGTCACGATCAGGCTGCAGCCAGACGCCAGAGCCAGTTCGAGAACCATGTCGTCATCAGGATCGGGGAGAAATGGCCGCCACAGGAAGTAAATGTCTTGCAGGTGGGCATGGCCGGCGAGGTAGCGGACAAATCCGCGCGCGCCTTCCAGCGTCTGGCCCGGCGGCAGATGCTCGCGACGGCTGAGCACATCCTGCCATTCGGTATAGAGGCCCACCGAAAGGCAAATTTGAAAACGCGGCGAGGGAATCGAACTCACCAAGGCAAAGCTCGCGCCATCCCGTGAGCGGGCGGCGGCAACAAGGATCGAAGTGTCGAAGATCACTCGCATGGGTCACGCTTCTGCCGCCCTTTCGGGGGAAAAGGCAAGCGTGCTGAGGCGGCGAACAGATTTCCACTGCACTCCACAATGCCGCTCGCGCGATTCCAGCGTTGCGTTGAGGCGTGGAAAAAACTAGCGGTGTCCGCGCTTGGAATGCCGCAAGTGTCGCCGTCCATTTTTTCCCACCAACCATCCCTAAATCCAATGCGCTCCCTTTCACCCATTCGCAGCCTTGCCATTCTCATCGCCGCGCTCGTCATTTCTGCGGCACCGCTTTTCGCGGACAACACGCTCCCGACGCTCTGGCTCATCGGGGATTCGACGGTGAACAACGGCAGCGGCAAGGGCGATGGCGGGTTGTGGGGATGGGGTGCGCCGCTCGCGGGCTGGTTCGACAAGACGAAGATCGCGGTGATGAACCGGGCGCGCGGCGGACGCAGCAGCCGCACTTTTTTCACCGAGGGGCTTTGGGAAAAAGTCGCGGCGGAATTGAAGCCCGGCGATTTCGTGCTGATGCAGTTTGGGCACAACGACGGCGGGGCGCTCGAAGGGCCGAAGGGGCGCGCTTCGCTGAAAGGGAATGGCGAGGAGACGAAGGAGGCTGCGGTCGCGGGCAGCGAGCAAAAGGAAATCGTCCACAGCTACGGCTGGTACCTGCGAAAATATATCGCGGACACGAAGGCGAAGGGTGCGACCCCGATCGTGCTGTCGCAAATCCCGCGCAACATGTGGAAGGACGCAAAGGTGCTGCGCGCGGCGGGCGATTACGGGAAGTGGGCGAAGGAAGCGGCGGCGGCGGACGGCGCGCTTTTCATCGACCTGAATGAAATCGTGGCGGGGCATTACGAGGAACTCGGTCAGGAAAAAGTGAAGACGGATTTTTTCACCGAAAAGGATCACACGCACACGACGGCGGCGGGCGCGAAGGTGAACGCGGCGGCGGTCGTCGAGGGGATCAAGTCGCTGAAAGATTTTCCGCTCGCGGGCTTTCTCGCGGCGACGCCGACGGAATGGAAGCCGTAGGCGCGAGGCAATGAGGCTCACTTTGAAAATGCTCATCGCACTGCTGCTCGCGGCAGTCGGAGTCGCGCGCGCGCAGCGGCAGATGGAAACGCTCGGGCGCGGCATGGTGGCGCTCGCGCAGGGCGATGGAAAAGTTTTCGTGAGTTGGCGTCTGCTCGGGACGGATGCGGACGGGATCGCATTCAACGTGTATCGCGCGACCGAGGGCGGCGAGCCGGTGAAGCTGAACGCGGAGCCGCTGCGGGAGGCGACGTGTTTTGCGGACGCCGATGCGCCCGTGGACAAGGCGAATGCCTGGTTTGTGCGGCCTGTCGAGAATGCGGTCGAAGGGAAGGACAGCGCGCGTTTTTCCAGAAAAGCGGATGCGCCGCGCGTGCCGTATCTCGCGGTCCCGCTGCAAACGCCGCCGGGCTACACGCCGAACGATGCGTCGGTCGGCGATCTCGATGGCGATGGGGAATACGAAATCGTGCTGCATCAGGCCGCGCGCGGTCGGGATAATTCGCAGGCCGGTCAGACGGAGCCGCCAATCCTCGAAGCGTACAAGCTCGATGGGACGCTGCTGTGGCGGATCAATCTTGGCCGCAACATCCGCGAAGGCGCGCACTACACGCAGTTCATGGTTTTCGATTTCGACGGCGATGGCCGCGCGGAAGTCGCGTGCAAGACGGCGGACGGGACGGTGGATGGCGCGGGAAAAATCATCGGCGACGCGAAAGCAAACTATCGCAACGAGCGCGGCTACATTCTCGACGGGCCGGAGTTTCTCACGATCTTCGACGGCAAGATCGGCGCGGCGCTCGCGACCACGGACTATGTGCCGCCGCGCGGGCGCGTGGCGGATTGGGGCGATGCGTATGGGAATCGCGTGGACCGTTTCCTCGCGTGCGTCGCCTACCTCGATGGAAAGCGCCCTAGCCTCGTGATGTGCCGCGGCTACTACACGCGCACGGTGCTCGCCGCGTGGGATTGGCGCGAGGGAAAGCTGACGCAGCGATGGGTCTTCGATTCGCATGATGGCACGCCGGGGAATCTCGCCTTCGCCGGCCAGGGAAATCACAACTTGAGCGTCGGCGATGTCGATGGCGACGGGCGCGATGAAATCGTCTATGGCTCGATGTGCGTGGATGACAACGGCAAGGGATTGTGGAGCACCGGCTTCGGCCACGGCGATGCGATCCACCTTTCCGATCTCGATCCCGAGCATCCGGGGCTCGAGATTTTCGATATTCACGAGCATGTGCGCGGCGAGGTCGGCATCGACTTTCGCGACGCGAAAACCGGCAAGGCGCTCTGGACGAAACCGTCACCCGACGTAGGCCGCGGCGTCGCCTTCGACATCGACCCGCGCCATCCCGGCCACGAAGTCTGGGCCGCCGGGCCGGGCCTCAACGCGCTCTACGATTGCCAGGGAAACGACATCGGCCCCAAGCCGCGCTCGTGCAACATGGCCGTGTGGTGGGACGGCGATTTCCTGCGCGAACTGCTGAGCAGCACGACCATCGCGAAGTGGGATTTTGAAAATGGCCGCGAAGTGCCGATCCTGTCCGCGAGCGACTTCGGCTGCGCCTCGAACAACAGCACGAAATCCAACCCATGCCTCTGCGCGGACATCCTCGGCGACTGGCGCGAGGAAGTGATCTGGCGCACGCGCGACGCCCGCGAACTGCGCATCTTCACCACCACGATCCCGACCGCGCACCGGCTCCCCACCTTGATGCACGACCCGCAATACCGCATGGGCATCGCGTGGCAAAACGTCGGCTACAACCAGCCCGCGCACACGAGTTACTTCCTCGGCGACGGGATGAAGCCGCCGAAGCATCAGTGATTCCCGCCGCTTTTTGAAACTTGTGGCTGCGGCGCCCCCGCCGCAGGACCGCGAGACGAGGCACCTCGGTAACACCGCCGCGTGTTCGGTGCTTTTCATTCGATTCGCGGCGCGGTACGTCGTCGGTGCAAATCGAACGGAACCTCCCATGAAAACCTGCCTCGTCCTCCTCGTCCTCTCCATCCACACTGCGGCCTTGGCGCAGGAATATCTCGGCGCGGCCAAGGCGATCGAGCGCATCGCGACCGAAACCGCGCAGCCGAAAGTCGCCGACGAAAAGAAAAAAGATCCCGCGGCGTTGTGGGGCGCGCGCGTGGCGGACTTTGCGAAAGCGGCGCCGACGCTCTCGCCGAAGGATGCCGCCACGCAGTGGCTCGCGCTCGTCGATGAGTGGCGGGCTTTGCCGGGAGGGAACAATCCCTTCCCCACGGGTTTCATCGGCGGCGAGATGGCATCGAACGACGGCACTTTCGCCGCCG
>JAYVRQ010000670.1:0-3397 GCA_043776145.1 Chthoniobacteraceae bacterium | reverse complement strand
CACAGCCCGCTGTGATGCACGCCGAGGTGCCACGCGCTCGCGCCGCCCATCGAGAAGCCGGCGTTCACGAGGCGGCTGCGGTCCACGGGATACGCGCGGGCCGCGGCGTCGAGCGCCTCGAAGACGTCCGCCTCGCCGGCGAATTTCGTGGCGTTGCAGTAGCGGCCGTAGGGGTGGATGACGATGTTCGCGTCCGTCGCGAATTCGCCCGCGGATTTCATGCGGCCGGCGATGAAGGCCAGTTCGCTCTGCGTGTCGCCGCGGCCGTGATTCCAAATCCACGTCGGGCGCGGAGTCTTGTCCGCGGGGCCTTTCCAAGTCGCGGGCACGACGACGCCGAAGGGCTGCACGCTGCCGTCAATCCGCGAGCGGTAGCCGCGCACGACCGGGCCGGTCTGCGTGGTCCATGGCGCCTTGCCGTCGCGCAGCGCGGCGGCGCGCGACTTGCCCTCGGCGAGCAGAGTGCGCGCGGTGGCGACTTCTTTCACGTTGTAGAATTCGTCGTAGCGCAGCGCCCAGTCCACGGCCTTGTGAAAAATTTCCACGTCCGGGATGAGGCTGCTAAGATTGCCGGTTCGGGCGGCAAGTTCCACCGCCGCATCCGCATTGAACTTCACGAGTTTGAGAGCGGCGATCTCCTTTGCGAGTTCCGCAGCGCCCGCGGTGAGTTCCGCGCGATCCTTTTCGGGAATCGCAACGCCCTTCGGCGGGAATTGTTTCAGCGCGCGGTTCTGCGCGGGCGACGATGCAGGCGCGTTCGCATCCGGGTCGGCAGGCTTGGGTTTCGTCTGCGCGAGAGCGGTGACGGTGAGTGCGAGGAAGGCGAGGGGGAGTTTCATCGTTCGGAGAAGTGCGTGAATGCAGGAAGCCAGGAGCGCGCGCGAGCTTTGAAAATGAATGACTTGCCGCAATGCGGAAGCGTCTTGCCGAAATCGCACAGACTGTGACAAACAGAGCCTCCGGAGCCGGTGAACGAATCGCGTGCTGATTGCCTGCCTTCTCCACAATCAAACAGTGACGTCCCCATGAAAATCCCAACACGACTCAAAACCATCATTTCACTTTTCGCCCTACTGCCCGCGCTGTGCTCCGGCGTGGTTCTCGCGGCTGAGACGGTTCACGACATCGTCGTGTATGGCGATTCAAGCGGTGCCGTCACTGCGGCGATTTCCGCGAAGCGTCAGGGGCTCTCGGTCATCCTCGTCAATCCCACGGGCTTCCCCGGCGGCATCAGCGCGAGCGGACTCGGGGCGACGGATTTCGGTGGGAAACAGGCGACGTTTGGCGGCATCGCCGGGGAGTTCTATGCAGGCATCGCAGCGGCTTACGGGAAGAGTTTCGTGCGGAGCTTCGAGCCGCATGTGGGACTGCAGGTCTTCCAGAAACTCATCGCCGATTCCGGCGTGACGGTCGTGTATAACGAACTGCTGAACCGGGAATCGGGCGTGAAAATGAACGGCAAGCGCATCGAGTCCATCACCACGCTCAGCGGCAAAACGTATCGCGGCAAAATGTTCATCGACGCCACCTACGTCGGCGACCTCATGGCCGCAGCGGGAGTGAGCTACACGGTGGGACGCGAACCGGAGAGCCAGTACGGCGAAAACATGGCGGGCGTGCGGCGCGGCGATACCAGCCCGCGCGTTCACTATACGCAGCGCGACAAAGATCACTTCATCAAGGATGTCGATCCGTACGTCGTGGCGGGCGATCCGAAGAGCGGCTTGCTGCCGCATATTTACAAAATCGACGGCCTCGCAAACGGACAGGGCGACAAAAAGATCCAAGCCTATAACTACCGCGTCTGCCTCACCACCGACCCTGCGCTGCGCATCCCCATCGAAAAACCCGAGGGCTACCGCGAGATCGAACACGAGCTTTTGCTCCGCAATTTCGACGCAGGCGATCCGCGCCTCCCCGCGCTGGTCGAACCGCTCGCGGGCACTGGCTCGAAAGTCGATTGGAATAATATGCACGCCGTGGGCTCCGATTTTCCCGGCGCAAACTGGGAGTATCCCGAGGCCTCGTATGAAAAGCGTCGCGAGATTGAAAAGGCGCATCAGACCTACATCCGTGGTTTTCTTTGGACGATGTCGAATAGTCCGCGCGTTCCTGAGGCCATCCGCACCAAGACCGCAGAGTATGGTCTGGCAAAGGACGAGTTCACCGATAACGGCGGCTGGCCGTGGATGATCTACATCCGCGAAGCGCGGCGCATGGTCGGCGATTACGTAATGACGCAGCTCGACTGCGAAGGCAAACGCAGCGCGCCCGACCCGGTCGCGCTCGGCTCGTTCGGCATGGACTCGCACGTCGTGCAGCATTTCGTCACGGAGCGCGGATTTTGCATCAGCGACGGCGTCATCTGGCGAGTGCCGCCAAAGCCGTACGGGATTTCCTACCGCTCGATCGTTCCAAAACAAGGGCAGTGCGAAAACGTCTTTTCGCCCATTTGCTTTTCCGCATCGCATGTTGCCCACGGATCCATGCGTATGGAGCCCGTCTTCATGGCGCTCTCGCAAAGCGCCGCCATCGCTGCCGGCCTAGCTTTGGAAAAGAGTACGAGCGTCCAGGAAGTCGAATACGCCGTACTGCAGGAAAAACTGGGAGCCGCGAAACAAGTCGTCGAATTCAAAGCATCCCCAAAGCCCAAGCCAAAAGCGGAAGCTCCGAAGCCGTGAGATTTCTCATCGCCCTGATGCCCTCGCATGCCCCGTCTGTGGGCAGACCCCGCCAAACATCGTGCTAATTTTAACGGACGATTTGGGCTAAAGGACGCTCGGGTGTTGAGGCAACAAAGAAGTGGACGCGAGAGTGCTTGGCGCTCGGGTCATTTTCCGTGTACAAGACCGGCCACATGATTTCAATCCGCGGCCTCTCTAAGCATTTTGGCGATCTCCGGGCCGTCGAGGGGCTGGATCTGGAAGTAAGGCAGGGCGAGTTTTTCGCGTTCCTCGGGCCCAATGGTGCAGGAAAGACGACGACGATCAAAATGCTCGCGGGTCTTTTGAAACCGACGGGTGGCAGCGCTATCGTGGGAGGATTCGATATTCAAAAGGAGCCGGAGAAAGCCAAGGCACAGCTCGCTTATGTCCCGGACTTCCCATTTACCTACGACAAGCTGACGTGCATCGAGTTCATGAATTTCGTGGGCGACATCTTCGGCATTGCGACGCCGGACATTGATTCGCGGACCGACGCGCTTTTTGAGAAACTCCACCTCCACGACTACCGACACGAGCTGACCGAGAACCTGTCACACGGCACCCGCCAGCGCCTTGTGATCTCCAGCGCACTACTCCACGAGCCAAACGTGCTCGTCATCGACGAACCGATGGTGGGGCTCGATCCGATGCACGCCCGGATCGTGAAGGACGAATTCCGCGCACGTGCCTCG
>JAYVRQ010000669.1:0-3402 GCA_043776145.1 Chthoniobacteraceae bacterium | reverse complement strand
AAGCCGTCCTCCGCCTCATCGGTCGCGACTGGCTCCTCTCCCAACTAAACGCTACGCAGAAAAATGCAATGTCGTTTTAATTTGAAAATATGGTATTACATCGCCAATGTTTACACTAACAAAGCGAAATCAATGAGCGCACTGGGCGATAATCCTGCAGCGGTCGCGCTCTATGATCGGGCCATTGATATTTGGGAGCGGATGGTGAACCAGGAAGGTCGCCAAGAGCTTGCCAATAGCTTAGGCACGCTTTATTGTAATAAAGCCAATGCTCTGAGGGCATCGGGGGAGAAGCATGGAGCCGTGGCACTCTATGACCTCGCGATTGAGGTGCGGGAACGCCTGGTAAATCAGGAAGGCCGCTGGGAAGTGGCGAATGACCTCGCGAAGGTTTTCGCCGATAAGGCAAGTGTGATTGCGGCATTGGGCGAGAAGCGTGCGGCGCTTGCGCTGTTTGACAGAGCAATTGAGATTCTAGAGCGACTGGTGAATCAGGAAGGCCGCCGGGAACTGGCCTACGCTCTGGGTGAGGTTTATCACAACAAAGGCTTTGCGATTGCAGCGTTGGGCGAGAAGCGTGCGGCGGTGACGTTTTATGACCGCGCAATTGAGATATGGGAGCGGCTCGTGAATCAGGAAGGCTTCAAGGAACTGGCGGAACAGCTAGCCAATGCCTACGTCAACAAGGCCAATGCTGTTGCTGAGCTTGGTGACAACAATGAAGCGATGCTGCTGTATGACCGGACGATTGAGATACGAGAAAGGCTGGTGAATCAAGAAGGCCGCCGGGACTTGGCCCCCAATCTGGCCAATAATTACATAAGCAAAGCGATTGCGATTGCGGTTTTGGGTGATTGCCGTGCGGCACTGGCATTCTTTGACCTAGCGATTAGTATACGGGAGAGGCTTGTGAATCACGAACGCCACCGGGAGTTAACAGGAGACTTGGCTTGGGTAAGAGCTAGTCGGGGACTGACCCTTCTTGAACTTGGGGAACACGAGAAAGGATTAACCGAAGCCCGTGAGGCCGCGCTGGTATTGGAAGCAGAAATCAAGCGCACTGGCCGCACAGACCTTCAGAATGTCCTTAACCGGACACGAAGCAATTTGGAAAAAAGAGGAGGATAGTTTAGCAAGAGAAATCAAAGGCAATCCCACCCTTTATGGCAACAGGTTCTTTCAATACCAAAGAGTTGATTCACGCTCCGTATTGGGACTGCCCATTCTGCAATTCGGAGGCGGTATTCGGTATGTGGTCTGTAAATGGAAGCACCCACACTCGACGATGCAAGAAATGCTGCCAAACCCGCAACTTCCCGCTTCCTCCTTTGCGACCAAAAGTTCTCTACCTGGATCAGCTTTTTTTGAGCAGCGTGGTCAAGACGCTTGACCCCGCTACTGAACCGAAGCGCCGCATAAAAACCGATCCTCTGGGATTCTATCGTAGTGCATTTGAGAAGATTCACCGGCTTTACAAGCTCCAGCTTCTTGTTTGCCCATACTCGCCAATCCACTATGACGAGTCGGTTGTCAGCGATGACTATTTCCGCAAACTGAAGCGCCTGTATGAAATGCTGGCGCACGGTGCAGGATTTCAAGCTCCGAATTGGATTCGTAACGCTCAAATCATTTCCTTCGCGCGAAAGTGGGCAGGGGTTCCATCCCAAGACGCTACGATTTTCGCGCGGGAAAGTGTGATCAACGGTAAGCTGGGCGGATGGCAAAACTGGTTTCGCGTCGCTCTCAACACAAATGTCAGGCCCGAAGTGAAAATCGAACTTCGGGAGATGCGGGAAAGGAAGCTCCAAGGCTTCCTAGTTGTCCACGAGAGATGGAAATCAGAGGTTCAACGCAACTTCGCCTACTGGCTTCGGGAAGAGCGATTGGGATTGAGCCGGGCATTGAAGGAGAGGCTTGCAAACTGGCTAAGGCGGGAAATTCAGGTCCGCACCGGTCAAAGCCAACGGACAATAGAGGATATTCGATCTTTGGGAGACGAGAATTTCCAATTGTTGATGGGTTTGCATACGGTGCTTCGCGAATCCGGTGTAGTGGAATCGGAATTAATCGGAAAGACCTGGGACTGCTTGGAATCCGAAGCCTTCGGAGATGTGCCTTTCGTCAAAATATCCTCTCATTTGTTTGCGGCGTTCGCTCGACGGGCACCGGGACGGGTACAACCGCCCGATAAGCACCCATTCAATGATGCCGACATGCTTTCGGCCTATCTTCCGTATTGCGATGCAATGTTTATAGACATAGAAATGCACGGACTGCTCGGTGAGAAGCCGCTCAAAACGGCATTGGACTATGGAACAAAAGTCTTTTCACACCGATCGAAAGAAGCCTTCCTCAATTACTTGGACGAGATCGAGCGTGATGCGCCTGATGGACACATTGCCAAAGTCCGGGAAGTTTATGGAGACGCTTGGGAAAAGCCCTATCTTGAGGTCTTCCATGAGCGCTGATCCACTTTCATCTGGCATCTTGCCTATACGGACTACGCGAGGATCTCTTTCACCACGCGCCCGCCCTGGTTGTCGGTGAGCGAATGGTGCGTTACCGCCCGGAGCTTGCCGCAGAAATGCCGCCAAGGATGCCCTTTCTCATGAAAATCCGCCGCTCCAATGCCGCGGAGGTTGCGCGCCGCGAAAGCGGCGTGATACATGAACGCACGTGCGATACCTCAAGGCCACATTGATCTGCGGAGCCCTCACCGCGCTGCTGGTGGCGCTGCTTTTTGAAATGCACGCTTTTGCGCGGCTGGATGCGTCGCTGGCGGTTTTCCTCGACTGCCCGTCGCCGCCCATCGTCGAGCGCGGGCTCCAGTATTTTCTCATCCTGCTGCTCTCATTCGGAATCGCGTGGACGGTGATCGATCTCGACCGCATCCCGCTGAAGCTCGGCATCGCGCTCGCGGCACTCGCGGAGACGGTGACGGCCACGTGGGTGGCGAATCTCCACGACGCATATTTTTCGCCTTTCGCGAGCATCACCGCGATCCTCGTCGCGACGGGAGCCGCCTTCGCATTTGCACAGAGCGCAGCGGGGCGAAGGAAGCGGATGCTCCAGCAAATGCTCGGCGACCGGGTGTCGAAGCGCACGTTCGCGAAGCTGGTGGATGGCAACATGCCGCTGAACTTCGAGGGCGAGCTGCGCGAGGCGACGGTGGTCGTGTGCGAAATTTTCAACCACGAGGAACTCCTCGCGACGATGCACACGGATAACTACGTGGCGCTGACAAACTCGTTCCTCGAAAACGCCGCGGATTTCCTCGTCGAGCGCGGCGCCTACCTCGACGAGTGCGACGGGGAAAGTCTGCGCGTCGTCTTCGGAACACCGCTGCCCGATTCGGAGCACGGACGCATCGCGTGCGAGGCGGCGCTCGAACTCGCCTCGCGA
>JAYVRQ010000668.1:0-11774 GCA_043776145.1 Chthoniobacteraceae bacterium | reverse complement strand
CGGCAAAGGATTTTCGACCTCGCCGGGACGGGCGCGATTCCCGGCTGCACGATCCGCGTCACGCTCGATCACGAAACCGTCCCGTGGCCGCGCAATCCCGCGACCGATCGCCTGCTCGATCTCTGGACGCGCACCGGCAACGCGCTCGGGATGAAGATCGGGAGCCAGGAGCGCGGCGGCCTGAGCGATGGGAATGTGCTCTGGAATCATTTCCCGATGCTCGACGGGCTCGGCCCGCGCGGGGACCAAGCCCACTGCTCCGAGCAAAGCGCCGACGGGAGCAAGGTGCAGGAATGGGTGGACGTTTCCTCCTTCACCCCGAAGGCCGTGCTGAATGCCCGCGCGCTGCTCGCACTCCTCGGCGCGAAGTGAACCGTCCCGCCGCATTTCTCATCGTCGCACTTTTATGGGCGGCGATCTATCTGCCGGGGCTGGGCTCGACGGAGATCAAAGGCGAGGAAGGCCGGCGCATCCTGCCCGCGGTGACGATGCTCGAAAGCGGGGACTGGCTCGTGCCGCGCGTGGGCGGCAAACCTTTTCTGCGCAAGCCTCCGCTGGTGAATTGGGCCATCGCGCTTTCCTGCAAAACGCTGCACCGCCGCGATGAATGGGCGGCGCGGCTGCCCTCCGCGCTCTGCGTGCTGGCGCTCTGCGGCGTGATGCTCGCGGTGAGCGGCCCGCGCACGCGCACGCTGCTGACGACGGACGTTGCGTTCATCGCGTCGGTGTTCGTGCTCACGCAATTCGGCCTGCTCGCGAAGGCGCGTTTCGCGGGCGCGGAGATCGAGGGAATCTACGTGCCGCTCGCGGGCATGGGCATCGTGACGTGGCTCGCGTGGTGGGAGCAGCAACGCGCGCCGTGGCTGACGTGGACAGCGCCCTTCGTTTTCCTCGGCCTCGCGTGCCTCGCGAAAGCGCCGACGCATCTGCTCTTCTTTTACGCAATCGTCGTCGCGGTGCTCTGGCAGGCAAGGGGACTGCGCGCGCTGCGGCATCCCGCGCATTTCGCGGGGATCGCGATCATGGTCGCGATCTTCGCGGCGTGGGCGGTGCCGTATTTCCGCGCGCAGCCGGATGCGTTCAAAGTCTGGAACGATCAAATGGTCGGCCGAGTCGCGGAGAACAAATTCGATGCGGCCAGCTACGCGCTGAACATCCCGCGTGCGCTGTCGGATCAACTGCCGTGGCTGCTCTTCGCGCCGGTGCTGTGGATGCGGCGCACGGCGTGGACAGGGCGCGAAGGCGCGCTTGTGCGCGGGACGCTGCTCGCGGTGGCGGTGTGCTTCATCGCGCTGCTGCTCGTCCCCGGCGTGCTCACGCGCTACGTGCTGCCGCTCGGCGTTCCGTTCGCGCTGCTGCTCGCGCTCTCAGTGGGCGACGAAAAGCGGGAGCCGCCCCGCGACGCGCTGCGCATCTGGTGGCACGCGAACGCTGGCGGCGCGCTCGGCCTGCTCCTGCTGGCCGTGGCCGCGCCGGCCCTCGTGGCGCTCGGCTTGCAGCGGCACACGCAGGTCGTCGGCGAAAGATTCGGCGGTCCCGCGACGCTGCTCGTGTGGCCGCTGCTTGCGTCGTGCGCGGTGTTCGTGATTTGCCTCGTTGTTTTCATCGGGAAAAAAAAGCTCGCGCGCCCGACGCGGCTCGCGGGTGCCTCCGGCGCGCTCTTCGGCGCGGCGGCGATGCTCTACGCCGCGGATGCCGTCCCGTTCATCAATCACGCCGACAACCTCCGCCCGCTCGCCGCCGCCATCGACGCGGCGATCCCGCCCGGCGCTCGGCTCTGGCTCTTCGATCCCGAGTATCAGCCCGCGATTTTTTATCTGCGCACCGACTACTCGTACGCGACCGCGATCATGGATTTGCCGCCCGACGCCGAGTACGTCCTCGCCCGCGCCGGCAACCGTAAAAAGCTGGAGCGCGAGCGGCCCGAATACGAACTCGCGCAGGATTTCGGAGGCCGCGATAAAAATCAGGTGCTGCTCTTTCGCCGCCGCGTCCCATGAAAAACCGCGCCGCCAAAATCGCCGCAAAGGAACCTGCCATCCCCGCGCACCCGTGCGCTGCCGCCATGCCCGATTCGACGACCTAGAAACATGGAAGCCCAGCCAGCCCCCCACCTCCCGCCACCTCCAAACCCCGCCACGCGGCAAACCAATTCCCATCCAAAACCACCCTGCACCGCCCCGGAATCCACTGGACCCAGCCCAAACCCACCCTGCGACGCCATAAAACAAACGAACAGCGTCCTGCATCAAGCTGAGTCCAGGCCAAAGCAACCCCGCCACGCCTCAAACCCAGTAAGCCACACCCCCAACTCCAGCTCGCAGCGACGCAAACCAAACTCGCAAAGCCCCAAAACAAACTAACCGCGCCCCAAAACAAACCTGCAAAGAGGCGCTGCCAGTAAACAACGGGACGAAGCCAACCTGCAAAACAGGCGCCGCCCCTGCCGGGAATATGCACAAGTAATTTTATTGCAGTATTTTACATTAATTCCATGCGGGCGCTGCGTGGCTCGTCGCCTCAGCGCCGGGCAGGAAAAGCAGCACCCCGCCCCGCTTCCCGCGGCCCACCAGCGCGGCCCTCCACACCGCACCCCCCTGCCTTTGGACTGCGGGGACTTGTCCGCGCTTTGCGGCGGGGGAAACTTGTTTCCCGTGGCGGGCGCGGCGAACTCGCTCCCGCCATCCCCGCGCCCGCCACGGCGGACCAGTCCGCGCCTCCACAGAGCGCAGACCAGTCTGCGTAGTCCAAAGCGCCCGCCACACGTTCGCTTTTTGATGCGTCAGCCCTGCGACGGCGGCAGGTCGGTCTTCCGCAGCATCCTGATTTGTGATTTCATCCGCATAAACAGTGCTAAACCTGATGACCATGAAGCTCCCCACCCGCCTCTCCCGTTTCCTCGCCTCACCAGCGGCCCTCCGCGCCGCCATCGCCGCGCTCCTCCTCACCACCGCCGCCCACGCCGCCGAAGACCGCTACTGGCAATGGGCCGCCGCCCACTTCGGCCACGCCATCGCCTCCGACCCCGCGCAAAAAGCCACCGTCTGGGGCGAAACCGCCAACCCCGAGCGCGATGGCATTCCAACTCTCGTTTAATCCGCAACCGAGGCTTCCGCGCTGCTTCGGCTGCCAAAAAACGCGCCACCTACTTGATTAAAACTAAATCACGCACGCTTGCGGAGGGATTCGGGTCGGGAGGTCGGCCCACGCATCGCGCTGCGGGCAAACAGGGGGATGTTTGTTTGATTCCGTTCTGCCAAACCACGACTCCATACCATGAACGAACCCAGTGACGACGAAAAAGAATTCGAGGAAACGGACCTGAGATACTTCTCGAAGGAGCATATCGAGCGGTTTAGTAATAACTATTGGAAGCCCCTTTACGGCGTGCTCCGCGTGGCACATCCCAAATTCGGGGATAACGGCCTCCCCGCACACAATTCCGAGGACGCACAGGACATCGTCCAGACTTTTTTTGCGGAAAAGGTGTCGAAAGAAAACTTTTTCACCAGCTACGATCATACAAAGGGAGTACGCCTCCGCGTTTGGCTGACCAAATGCCTGCTCAACCTGGCCGTGGACTGGCACAGGGAAGAAACGGCAAAAAAGCGGGACCGCAGACGCACGCAAAGCCTCGATGCCATGACCCCGGAAGCGGTCCAGGACATGGAGAAATATTTCCGCATTCACCTGGCGGCGCAGCCGCCGTTGACCCCGGATCAGTTGGTGGACAGAGTCTGGGCTAGGGCCCGCTGTGCCGACGCGGGCCAGCAAACGGAAGATTGGATCAAAACCCAGGGCGCAGAACAGCAGGAATTGCTGTATGCACTCATTCGCCACATCGACAAAATCGAGTCGCCAACACTCGACGATCTCGTCCAAAAATTTGGCGTGGAAAGAAAAGAGATCGAAAAAGCCCTGGACCGCCTGCGAAATGCGTATGGAAGCGCCTACCGTCAGATCTTAGGCCTGTATGGTGGCGATTGCCCCGAGGCCGATTCCGGGCGCTGACTTTTCTGCGGCGAGTGAGCGGTGGAGGCGGGTTCCTCCCGAAACTTTTTTTGCCCTCCCAGAGATTTCCGTGCCATCCTGCGCCGGATTTTTCGTAAGGAAGAGGAACATCCATTTTCCAAAAAATGTCCGAACCCGCTCCCACCAAATCTCAGGAAATGCTGGAAGGGATTTGGCACGGCTATTGCCTGGACCAGATGGAGGAAATGGGGCGGCGCTACCAGCCCGCGCAGGCCGCCACGGGCACCTCATCCTGGAAGGCTCCGAAGCCTGAGGAACTGGGCGAATTGCGTAACCTAAAAGTGATTGGCTTTCTCGGCCAGGGGGGCATGGGCGCGGTTTATCTGGCAGAGCAAATTTTCCGGCTCTCATCCAAAAAGTCCTCGGAGGGAGTCACGGATGCGATGGATCCAGAAGAGCAGACGGTGGGGCGCGGCCGATTGGTCGCCGTCAAAGTCCTGGCGCCAAACCTCGCGAAAACGCCGCGCTTTTTGGAGCGTTTCAGTGAGGAAATGTGTACGCAGGCCAGCCTCAAGCATCCAGATTTTGTCCAAATCTATGATTGGGACATCTCTTCAAAAGGCTACCACTACTTTGTCATGGAATATGTGGAGGGCGGAAGCCTGCATGACCTTTTGCACAAGGAAGGTCCTCTCCAACCGCGCGACGCGCTCTATCTGGCGGGGCTCATCCTGCAAGCCATCGAATTCGCGCACGAAGCCGATGAGCAGAAATGCCATGTAAAGGATAAAAAAGTCATCGTTCACTGCGACTTATCCCTGAAGAATATCTTCCTGACACCGGGAGCTAAAATCACCGACCGCAAAATCAAGATCGGCGATCTCGGTCTGGCGATGGTTCTGGCCCGTGAACAAGTCCAGTCCGCCGATCCCACCCGGCCGACCGAGACCGATCTCGAGGAATGGGGCGCGGGGGATGCCGTTACCGTGGTCTCGCAAATTTCCGTGGGCACCCCTCCCTTTGCCGCGCCCGAGCAGCGGCGCGGCATCTCCACCCCGCAAAGCGATATTCACGCCCTCGGCGTCATCTTTTATTGTATGCTTGCGGGATTTCCCCTCCCGCGCAGTGTTCGGGCCGAGGGCACTTTGCCCCACATGCACGGCTTCGGTGAAATTATCACTCACGCCACCCAGTATCGTCCGGCGGCTCGCTACCGCAGCGTCGCGGAAATTAACCGCGAACTCGACAGTCTTCGATCCAGTCTCGCGCCCCAGCCCGAGCCAACCCCCCCCGGGGAACCCGTGGCGAAAGACCAAGCGGAACCCATCCGAATCCCGCCGTTCTTCGTCCGACTGCCCTGGCTGCGCTACGCGCTCCCCCTGCTCCTCCTCGGCGTCGCGTTCGCGATCTTCTTCGCGGTAAAAAAAGACGCGCCTTCGCTGGCCGGCGTGCCCCCGACTCCACCCGCGCACACTCTCGCCGCGCCCGAGCCGGAAAAAGAACCCGGCCCCACCATCGCGATTTCCACCCCCATGCCCGGCGCGGAGCAGCCGCCGGGCCCTGTCATTGCCAACGTTTTACCCAAAGAAGAGCCACCCAGCCGCCCCGCCAAACCCGTCTCCGAACCAATACCCCCCCCGGAAAAACCACTGGATGCCGCCATCCCGCTTTTCGACGAAGCCCACCGCACCGGCTGGCGCCAGGACGGCAGCGGCAGCCTCACGTTTGCCAGCGGCATCGCCACGGCCAGCGGCGGCTTTGGCCACCACTGGTATGGCGCGCGCACCTTCACGGATTTCACCCTCTCCGTCGCATTCCGGCTGCCGCGGCCGGACGCGCGCTGCGCGATTTACCTCCGCTTCGCCAAACCCGGGATAAACCCCAAGAGCATCAATTCCGAAGGCTGCTCCGTCACCATCTCCGGCAGCGGGACGGGCACCCTTTTCGACCAAGAACCACCGACCGTCGCCGCGCCCCTCCGCGATGACTGGAATCAGCTCGAAATCAAAGCCGTCGGCCACCGTTTCATCGTCACCGTCAATGGCACGATCGTGAACGATTTCACCAACCGCCAGTACCGCGTGAACCACTCCGAAGGCTATCTCGGCTTCCATACCGATGGCGGCGGGCCGGTCGAGTTTCGCGACCTGCGCGTGCAAGACCTCCGCCCGCCGCCCCTCTACGATCAGCCCCGGGCCTTCGATCCCATCGTCGGGCCGTGGCGCTTTTCCAATCGCACCGTGCGCACCTTTCTGCCCGATGGCACCGCGCACGATCCCGGCGCAGGCCCGCTGCTCTGGTGGCGGGAGGGGCGCTCTCGCTACCTTCTCACCCGCCAGGATGGAACTCCCGATGGGCAGCTCGACCTGAACGAGGAGGGAACCTATCTCCAAGGTCTGAACGCTAATGGCCGGGCGTGGGAAGCCTGGCGCATCGCTCCACCATACCCACCCGACGCGACTCCCGAGAGCATCGTCGAATCCGCGGACATCGCCGATTTCCGCCAGCGCCTGCTCGGTGCCAGGTGGCAATATCACGATAATTGGAAACTTCGTGAAAGTGACCGTGGCTATCCCGCCGGGCCGCTCAACTTTTTCGACGACGGAACCTGGCATAGTCAGTGGCGATGGCACTACTGGATCGTCGATCGGCGCACCGTCCACATCCAGTTTTGGGATCCCATCTACAAGCCCGGCACCGCCTGCGTCCTCACCTTCGACGAAGCCCTCACCTCCTTCAGTTGCCCCCACCCCGATGGCTCCGCGTGGCTCACCGGCCAGCGCCTCGACTAGCGAGCGCGGGGGCGCACTTTGGACTGCGCGGACTCGTCCGCGCTTTGCGGCCGGAGCGGACTTGTCCGCGCGGTGCGGAGCAGCGGTATGCCAGCGCCAGCCCACGACCCACCACGGCAGCAAGCTGCCTTCTTCCGCAAAGCGCGGACAAGTCCGCGCAGTCCAAAGCGCCCCCCCGCGCTCCCGCCGTCCTATCAGCATCGGTCGCGCGGCTTCGTAGGACGTGGACGGAAAAAAAGTAAAAAATCTTTCCCTCCGCGTGCCATCCGCGCCGGCCTTTTCCGTAAAAGAGAGTGAGAGGCATTTTGCCGATCGCCCTTCAAACTATGAAAACATCCACCTATCTTTCGCCCGGACAAACGACTATACGTTGTTACACATCTAGCTTCTTTCCCGGGCTCCTCGCGCTCCTCGCCGCCTTCGCCACGCTGGCCCTGCCCGCCGCGGCGGCACCTCCCAGCAATGATCACTTCGCCAATGCCATCGTGCTCAGCGGCATTACGCCCGTCAGCGCGGTGGATAACACCGATGCCACGAATGAAGCGAGCGATCCCAGCGTGGCTGGCTTCCGCACCACTTGGTGGACTTATCAGCCGCCGAGCAATGGCCGGCTAACGGTCTCGACGACGAACAGCGCCGGATTCCGAGCCTCGGTCGTGGTTTATCTAGGCAGCAGTCTCACCACACTGCGCCAGATCGCGGGGGCATCAGATAACGGGAACCCAGCCACCTTCACGTTTCCCGTCACGACCGGAACGGACTATCGAATCAGTGTAGGCAGTTATTTCTCGAGTACCGGCAGTAGTTACAGCGGCCCGATCGTGCTCGGCTTGTCCCTGGATACACAGGCCGATGTTTCCGCGCTCAACATTCCGGTCGCGGCGACGATGGCCAACGACATTTTCGCGCAGCGGGTTTCGCTCACGGGCACCTTGGTCGCCGGGATCGGCTACAATCTCACCGCAACGAACGAAGCCGCCGCGAGCGAACCGTCTGCCGCAGGGTTCAGAACTCTCTGGTGGACCTATCGTCCCTCGGTGTCAGGACGGCTGACGCTCTCGACGACCGGGAGCGACTCGTTTCGAGCGAACGTCGTCGTCTGGCTCGGCAACAGTCTGGCTACCTTGCGGCAAGCTGCTGGATCGCCAGACAATGGGCAACCGGCTGGCTTCAGCTTTCCCGTCACGGCCAATACCGATTACCATATTTCAATCGGCAGTTACTTCAACAGCTCGGGATCAAGTTCGAACGGAAGCATTGTGCTGGGACTCGCCCTCGATACCTTGGCCGACGTCTCGGGCTATTACCTGCCGACGCAGGCCACGGCCGCCAATGACAGCTTTGCGCAGCAAGTAACCTTGGTCGGCCCAACCGTGAGCGCGATCGGCTACAACACCGCCGCTACTCGGGAAGCACTCGAGCCGGCCACCTATGAGCGGACCATTTGGTGGAACTGGACCTCGCCCGCCGCCGGCCAGGCGATCATCGACCTCACCGGCAGCGACGCGATCTCAAAACGGGTGACCGTGTGGACTGGAGGCCTCGTTTCCAGCCTCGCCGCCGTGGCCACCTCCGCAGCGGCCAATGCCCCGCAGGTGACCTTTACCGCCACCGCCGGGCAAACCTACCGCATCGCCGTGGGGAACACTTCCACTAATGCGGGCGGAAGCATCGTGATGACGATCGCCGGCCCGCCGGGCCAGGCCGGCAGCAGTGTGCCGAGCGTCACGATCGACTCCGCGCTGCGCGTCCGTTGGTTCGCGGCCAATGGCCTGCGCTATCAGGTGCAAAAATCGCTGGACCTCAGCACATGGACCAACGCGGGCGCTCTCATCGTTGGCAATGGCACCTTCAAGGAATACTACGAACCCATCGGTGGCCCGGCGGCCTATTTCCGAGTTTATCTGCAACCCTGATACTCCGGTATCCGGCCGGCCTCGTCATCCACCATCGCTTTAACCACCAAAAATCCATGACGACTGAATCTGAACTAAAGTTTGAGTGCCCGCTTTGCGGACAGCACATCTCGGCGACCTGCGCTAACAGCGGCAGCGAGGCTCCCTGCCCCGGCTGCGGCGAGACTCTCACTGTCCCGGGATTATTTGCGGAGCCGCCACCGCGTCCTGAAAGTGCTCCATCGAAAACCGGACAGGATGGTTCACCCCGCCGTTCCAAGTGGCTGCCGGTTTATGCCGTGGCCGCGTCGTTCTTGATTGTCGTTTTGCTCATGCGGAGTGTCCCCAAGACCACCGGGCGGGATGACGCCGCCAGCGCCCTCGCAGCCCAGACCCTCCAGGAAAGCCGGCGGCTGGCCGAGGCGCTGGAAAGGCAACGGACGGATTCCTCAAATGAGGCCAGGCGGATTTCCGCAGAACTGGAAAAACAACGAAAGGCGAATGCCGAACTGCTGGAACGCCAAAGCCTGGCGGAGCAGCAGCGCAAAGTCGCGGCGGAACAAGAACGCAAAGACGCGGCGGCCGCCCGGCTCGCCGAGCAACAAGCCCAGTCCCGGCAATCCGCCCGGAATGCCACCCTCGCGAAAATCGAAGGACTGGAGCGGCAGCTTGCCCAGGCGCGGCAAATCCTCGCGCAAACGCAAGCCGCGCAGGCTGACTATACCAGGCAAGTGAAAGAATATGCGATGGAGCATAAACTGGCGATCGCGGCACTGGGTATCACGCTCGGAGGAGGTGCCATCGCCATGAGTGACAGCAAGGAATTTACCAGCGACCAGCAGACGGTGGCGGGAGGCGCCGCGGTCTTGGGCGGTCTTTATGCCATTACCCACCACGAAGAATGCCTCGAGGTGGCCAACACCATGGCCAAGGTCGCCACCATCCAGGCGGACTACGAAAAGCAAGTCAAAGACGTTCAGCGGCAGGCCTCCTCTTTACAATCCCAAACCAATCGACTCAGAAGCGATCTCGATTGACCGGCGAATAGACTGCCACCGGCTGCACACGGCGGCTCCGCCCCGCGCGGACAAGTCCGCTCCCGCCACAAAGCGCGGACCAGTCCGCGCAGTCCAAGGCGCGCCTCCGCATTTCCATCCTGCATCCTGACGGTAGAAATCGTATGAGATGTGAGCCAGTGCCATTCCCGACCGGCGGCAGGCGGAAGTCTGGAGGCGACGTTTTTGTTCACTTCCGACACCATAATTCGGAGGTCGTAGGATGGACTACGTCTGCGTTTTCGCGCGTCCGCGAGGCACCAAAGAAAAGGCGGTAGGGCAGCCGCGCCGTCGGGTGCCCTAACTTTGCGGCGTGGAAAGGCGGTGGGTGGGGCGGAGCTGTGAGTTGCGTGCGCAGTGTGCCTGCGCAGTGCGGGAAGCGTGTTCCTCCACCGCCCCACCGCCTCCGCCCGCGCCGAAAAAGTGGGCACGCGCGGCGCGGCTGCCCTACCGCCGATTTTGGCTCCTCGCGGACATGAGGTTGCTGCATCGCCATGTAGTCCATCCTGCGGATTCATCTGTATATCCGCTGGTCAGCAGCCTCCACCCATGAGCCCGGGCAATATCGAAAATTCACCGCGAACCTCCGGTCGCACGGCCACAGGCCGCGAGCACCACGCTGCTCTCGAGAAATAAACTCACCGTCCCGCGTCGAATTTGCGCAAGTCGTCCTCGTCCTCATCCATCCAGCCTTGAGTTGCTCCTCCGAAAAAAGGCGGGGCTCCGGCAGCGGCGCGCCGCGCGCCCGCAGCCGTGCGGCGAGGAAGAGCAAAAGCTCCTGCTGTTCGACGGAAGGCTGGGTGTCGGCGGCGGCTTCGATTTCGGCAAAGTGGTTAGTCCGCTCGGAGGCTTGGCATCCACATTGCTAAGCAGGGCTTTGTCGCGATGAGTCCATCGTCCGGCGGGTTTCCGCAGGGTGTCGGGCTTTTCGAGAGTCGTTAAACTAAACTGACCAGTCTGCCGGGCTCATCGACATGGGCGGACGATCTTTAACTGATTAAAACAGAAAGGAAATATTCACTTATGGCGATAGCCAAAGTCTCCTTGTCCTTCGCGCGGGCGACGGATGGGAATCTCATCATCTTCACCGATTCGGTGATCGATAAGCTGACCAATAACGCAGAGTATCCAAGCCCGGCGCCGAAGCTGGCTTCGGTGCAGACTTCGCTGACGGCATTTCAAGATGCCCTGGCGCAGACGAAAGATGGTGGCCCGAGCAAGACGGTGGCCAAGAACGATGCGCGCGCGGCGCTGGTGACGAAGTTGCGTAGCCTGGCGCTATATGTGCAGCAGGCGTGCGGGGACGAACTCGCCGTGCTGCTGACCTCGGGCTACGAGGCCGTGAAGGCTCCGGCACCCGCCGGGGTGCTATCGGCTCCGCAGCGGGTGACGCTGACGCAGGGTGCGCTGAGTGGCACGCTCGATCTGCGCGGAGGCCCGGTGAGCAATGCGGGCGCTTACGAGGGGCAGAAGACGATGACGATCGACAATCCGAATAGCTGGGAGTCCGTGGATCAGGTCACGGCGGCGCGGATGACGTTCGAGGATCTCACGCCGGGAAAGACTTATTGGGGACGTCTTCGCGCGATCGGCAGTGAAGGGCCGGGTGCGTGGAGCGAGCCGGTGTCGGCGATCACGCTCTGACGCAAGCGGCCCTCCGCGGCAGAATCCGTAAAACGCCCCGGCAGCGATGCCGGGGCGTTTTGTTTTGAGGAGAAACGGGGTGGTCGTCTGCGAGGGTGCGATTAACTCGCATTTCTCACACTCTCGGGGAAAGCGATGGCAGAGTTTTTTCAAGTGCTCAGTGCTCAGTCGGAATGACGCCTCGCGTTTGGCCAATGAGGACTGAGCACTTGGCTCTCATAGAGTGTGAGAAATGCAGGCTGGAGAACGGAGCAAGGAGCAGGAGAAGGAGTTTGGCCGTACTTTGAAGCGCACTCCGTCGGCAAAGCGACGACAGTTTAGAGTTTCCTCGATTTTGCGGGCTGGACTGTGGTGAACACCATGACAGCCATGAACAACAACAGCAGAACCGGTCGGCGCTACGATCGGGAGTTTAA
>JAYVRQ010000667.1:0-11777 GCA_043776145.1 Chthoniobacteraceae bacterium | reverse complement strand
GACATTTGCTATTTCAGCAAAGGGCCGGGCGTGGCATCGGCGATCTGGCTCGGCACGCACATTTTCGGCGCGAACGAATTCGGCGTGCGCGTGCTCAGTCCGCTCTTCGGGCTCGGCACCAGCCTGCTGCTCTTCTCGTTTGCGCGCCGGCTTTACGGCGAGTCGGTCGGCATCTGGACGGCGCTGATGATAAACATGCTGCCGATTTTCAACGTCGGCTGCCTCGTGATGACGATCGACACGCTCTCGATTTTTTTCTGGACCGCGTCGCTCTACACCTTCTGGCTCGCGCTCGATCGCAGTCCCGATTTTTCCAAATGGTGGCCGCTCACCGGCGCGCTCATCGGCCTCGGCTTTCTCGCGAAATACACGAACGCGATGGAACTCGTGTCCATCCTGCTGTTGCTCGCGGTGACGCGGAAGCACCGCCGCGAATTCCGCCGCGCCGGCTTCTGGTCGATGCTCGCGGTCGCGCTGCTTTTCACGCTGCCGCCGATCATCTGGAATGCGCGCCGCGACTGGGTGACGCTCTCGCACCTCAGCGCGCGCGGCGGCTTGCACAAAGGATTCACGGTCGAGCCGTCGGAAGTCGGCGAATTTCTCGCGATGCACTTCGGCGTCTATTCGCCGCTCATTTTCGCGGGCATGATCGCCACCGTGTGGTGGGGCGCGCGGATGGCGCGGCAGCAGTGGAAGCCGCGCTTCCTGCTCGCGTTCGCGCTCCCGCTTTTCGCGCTCTACTTCTGGCTCTCGCTGAAGCAGGCGGGCGAGGCGAACTGGACCGCGCCCGGCGCGATCAGCCTCGGCGTGCTCGCCGTCGCGCTCTGGCACGAACGCGCGAAGACCTCGCGATTCGCGCGCAGCTTCGCAGTGGCCGCGCTCGCGCTCGGGCTCGCGGGCAGCCTGCTCATCGTGAATCTAGACGCCCTCCGCGCGTGCGGCCTCGCGTGGCCGTACCAGCGCGATCCCGGCGCGCGGATGCGCGGCTGGCGGACGGCGGCGGCGAAGGTCGAGCAGGTGCGCGCGGAGTTCGAGGCGGAGATTGGCGAGAAAGTTTTCCTGATCGCGAACGAGCACGAAGTCGCGTCGAGCCTTGCGTTTTACCTGAAGGACAAACGGCCCGAAGGCCCGGCGCATCCGCCCGTGTACATCCCCGAATCGCAGGAATTCGTGGACCAGTTCAGCTTCTGGCATCGCTACGATGAATTCGTGGACGCGAAGGACGCGCCGCACATCGAGCGCGACGAGTTTTTCACCGAGGGTGGCGTGAATCCATTCATGGGCCGCACCGCGCTCTACATCACTGATCGCGCGGAGGAAAAAGCGCCGTCGGCGATCAAGGGCGGCTTCGAGCAGGTCGAGATGATCGCCTGCATCGACCAGACGCGGCGCGGCCTGCCGCTGCGGCAACTGCGCGTCTTCGCCTGCCGCCGCTATCGCAGCGTGTCGCTCTGAGATTGGCCCGCGAAAAACGCGAAAAGAAAGCGCCTCAATCTTTTCTTTTTTCGCGTCTTTTCGCGTCTTTCGCGGGCCTTCTTTCCGCCGTACTTATTTCCAGAGGAAATTTTCGAGCCGCAACTGCTTCACGCGCATCCGCGCCTCTGCCGCGCGCGGGCCTTCGAGGGCGGCCATTTTTTCGTAAATGCCGATCGCGGATTTCCAATCCTTCGCCGCCTCGAAAATGCGCGCGGCCTCGAAGCCGGCCTTGTAATACCAAAGCCACTCGCGGTCCTGCGCGGTGCTGCGTCCGAGCACGTCGTAGTAGGCCATCAGCGCGTCCTGCGGGCGGCCCAGCGATTCGAGCGCGGCGGCTTTTTTGTAGAGCGCCTGATTGCGCCACGCGGGCGGCGCGTCGGAGGCGGCGAGTTCGTCGTACACGGCGAGCGCGGCTTCGAGTTGCTTCGGCTCCGCGCGCCCGAGGATGGCGAGGCTGTTGCCCTTCGCGCAAAGCGCGGCGTGGCGAAGTTCCGGTTCGGGCGGAGGCTGCGCGGCGAGGAGGATGTCGTAGAGCTTGACCGCCTCGGCCTCGTTGCGCAGGCCGCTTTGCACGATCGCCTGCTGCTGGCGCGCGTAGAGTTTGAGCGGGCCGTCGCGCTTCACCACCTGATCGAACAGCCCGAGCGCGCGTCCCACCGCGTCGGGATTGATCGTCTTCATCGCCGACTGGCCCGCGAGGAAAAGCGCATTTTCCGCGTAGGGACTCGCGGGCGAATCCTTCGCGAGCGTCGCAAATTGTGTCTCCGCGTTCGCATAATCTTCATTGCGAAAATAAACTTGGCCGAGCTTGAGGCGGACCTCGGGAAGCAGCGGGGATTGCGCGTGCTGCGTCAGGAAACGCCGCGCGAGATCGACCACTTTCGCGTCGTCGCGCGGGGTCTTCGCCTCTTCGAGAAAGAGCGCGAGATACTCCGCGCGCTCATCCGTCTGCGGCGTGCGCGGCGCTTCGTTCGCGGCGAGCAGGTAGCGCGACGCCGCCGCAGACTGGCCGCCGGCAAAGGCGAGTTCCGCGAGCGCGAGCCGCGCTTCCGGCGCGCGCGGATGCTTCGCGAAATTTAGCAGGAAAAGTTGCAGCGTTTCCTCCGCGCGCGGATCGCCGTTGCGCGCCCGGAGCAGTCCTTCTTCGAGGATGAGTTCCGCGCGCAGATCGCCGTCCGTCCGCAGCGCGTTCAACTCGCGGTACTGCTCCTCGAAGTGCTCGAAATTTTTCTGATTCAGCGAAGCCAGCGCACCGTCGTAGATCGCCGTCCCGCGCAGCGCGGGCGAGCGGCGGGCGGCGCTTTCAAATTTGTTCGTCGCGAGCAGATACTCGCCCTGCCGGTAGTGGACGAGGCCGGTGCGCAGTTCGATCTCCGCGCGCAATTCCTCGGTCTTCGCGATGCGCTCGGCGGCTTCGAGAGCGCGCACGGCTTCGGCGAATTGCACGCGTTCGAGAAGCACGTCGGCCTGCATGATGTGAACGCGGGGAAGCAGCGGGTGATCGGGGAAGTCGCCGATGAAGGCGTCGATGGAAACCGTCGCGCGGTCGAACTTCCGCGCGCGCATTTGCATCCGCGCCACAAAATACCGTGCGAACGCGGCGCGGCGTTTTTCCGGAGCGGCGGCCCACTTTTGCAACTCGCCCTCGGGCGGATTTTTTTCCGCCGCATAGATCTGATCGACCCGACGGAAGGCGGGTTCGAGCCATGCGCTGTCCTGGTACTTGGAAATGAAATTTTCCAGCACGCGATCCGCGACTTCGTTTCCGCTGAGCGCGATGCGCGCATCGGTCAGCGCGAGCGTCGCGGCGAAGAGCAGGCTTTGGGAAAGATGCTCCTCCGCTTTCATCACTTCCTCGAAATGCGAGGAGGCTTCCGCGGCTTTGCCTTCGAGCAGGAGCAGCCGCCCTTCGATGTACTTTTTCCAAAGCAAATCGCCCGCTGCCTCCGCCTGCACCGCCGCGAGCGCCGCCCGCGCGGGCACACTCTTCCGAGCCTCCGCGAGTAATCCCGCGAGACGCAACTGCGCGGTGGCCGCGCGCGGATTCGCGCGCGTGTATTCATCCAGCACCGCGATGGCGTCGTCCGTCCGGCCCGTTGCATAAAGGCTTTCCGCGAGCCCGAGCTTCGCCGCCGCGGGAGCGTCGCCGGTTTTCGCGAGGCGCTCATAAATGGGCCGCGCCTCCGCCCATCTCCCGCTCGCCGCGAGAATGTGCCCGTGCAGCAAATGCGCGGCGGGATTTTCCATCGAAGCCAGTGGTTCGACCACTCGCAACGCTTCTGGCTGCTGACCCGCATCGAGCAAAGCCTCGCCCAGCAGCAGCGCGGCGGCGGTGCGATCTTCCGCGCCGAGTTTCGGGTCCGCGCGCAGGGCTTCGATTTTTCGGATCGCGATCTGCGGGATCGACTCCGCGAGCGCGCGGCGGGCTTCGGTGAGCAATTCAGGCTCGGCACCGATGGAGAAATTCCAAGAGCCAAGAGCCAGGCTGCAAACAAATTTCAAAGTCCAAGGTTGAAAACTCCAACGGCGCTCGCGCGAAAGGAAACATCCTTGGGAATTCTCCACTGCGCGGCACTTCCGACGCGCCCAATGCTCGTCACTGGCAGAACCCACGGAAAGGATCAGGTTCCTTGCGGTTGCGCGACACTCCCCACGCGCCCGACGCTCGTCACCAGCAGGACCGAGAGAAAGTGCATGCTTCCATCTGGTTCTTCGATGGTGATCTGCGGCACGTCGTTCGATGCGGCGAGCACGAAGTCGGGATGCTGGATAATGTATTCCCTCCCATCGGCCATGCGGATGACAAAGGGCTGGAAAGGTGTTGCGTGCAGGAGTTCACGAATGCGTGCTTTCATCGGCGAAGCGGTAGCACACCCGCGGCCAAACGGCAATCCGCCCTCGCTTCGCCCCGGCTTTCTGCATTGCGTCGTAGCGCGCCCAGAATTCGGCGGCAGTGAGTTTGGGACGCAAGTTGGGCATGTCCCAATCTTTTTCCCAGCCGAGGTATTTGAGCGTCGGGTGATGGCGCAGGACTTCGAGGTTGGTGGCTTCTTGCGGGACCATCGCCGATTCCAGGATGGGCAGGTCGAGCAGGGGGCTCACGTCTTTGACGGCGGTGCCATCAAAGCAGAGTTGCTTGAGCCGCATTCCGCGCAGAGGTGAAAGGTCGGTGACTTTACTGTAGATAAGCCCCAAGTGGTCGATGGGAAGTGAGCGCAACTCTTTAACATCCGTGACTGATTGATTAGTAAGTTCGAGATAGACTCCCCACGGAGCTTTGATCTCAATCTCCGTGGCGACGATGCCGAGGGCCGACAGCGCAGCCCGGACTTCTGCTAAGTGGTCGTATTCGCGCCAGAAGACTTCGGCGTCTTTGATGTCTTCAATGTCTTGTCCTGTATAGGTCGTGTCGATCTTCCGCAAATGGGTCAGCTTTCGCAGGATGGTGGGATCGGTGAGGTTTTTCGGGAGGACGAGGATTTCTAGTTTTGTCATCTCAGCGAGCACTTCGTGATGATCGAGCGTCATGCTACATGCAATAAGCTGCCGAAGGTTCCGCGTCCTAAGGTGGGAAAGGTCTAAATGCCCGCAGTCTTGGATTTTCAGGCAATCGAGTGGTGCATCTCCCACCGGATCAAGGCTGACAAAGTGTGTTGACGACAACCCAAGGTAAGCTAATGGCTGGCCGCGAAGCGGTTCGAGGCTGCGGATTCCGCTCTTCCAAGCTTCGAGACTCTTGAGTTTGGCCTCTCGGATCGGTGTGAGGTCGCTGACCGCTGTTTGGGAAAAACCCAAATCCTCCAATGTTTGCATTCCGGCGAGTGGTGTCAGATCGCGGACGCCGGTGTTTCCGATGTGGAGGAGTTGCAGGTTTTTCCCCTTTAGCGGCGATAAATCAACGAGGTCAGGAATGTCGTTCGCGTGAAGCCAGGTGAGAGGGCAGTCCGCTAAGGGACTCAGATCCTTGAGGTGGAGATTTCCGTCGATCGTCAACCATCGTAAAGGAAACCCACGAAGCGGGGAGAGTTCCGAGAGTGATAGCCTCGATAAGTTAAGCCCATAAGAGCCTTCATTGATTTCGATGCGGGATGCGTTCGGGCCGAGCCAAGCGTCGAGTTTGGCCTGCCAGGCAGGCAGCATCTTGGCGAGGTCAGCGCACGCCCCGCGCCCGGCGAGGATTGCTTCGGCGGCGCTCCTGCCGGTGAAGGGGCGTTCGAGCGTGAGGATTTCGTAGAGGATGATGCCGAGCGCGAAGAGGTCGCTGCGCGCGTCGAGCGTTTCGATTTCGCCCGCGGCCTGCTCGGGGCTCATGTAGTGCGGCGTGCCCATGATCGAGCCATCCATCGTGGAGAAGACCTCGCTTTGCTCCCGCCGCGCGCCGATGACGGTGACTTCGCTCGCGCCCGCCGTCGCGTCGTCGCGCAGCGCGCCTTTGGTGCCGACGATTTTCGCGAGACCCCAATCCATCACGAGCACCTCGCCGAATTTGCCAAGCATGATGTTCGCGGGCTTCAAGTCGCGATGGATGACGCCGCGGCTGTGCGCGAAGGCGAGGGCGTCGCAGACTTTCTGGAAATCGGTGAGCAGCGTGCCGAGCGGATATTTCTCCACGGTCGCGGGGACGCCCTCTTTCAGCAGCTCGAGCACCTTCTTGAGCGTGATGCCCTCGATCAACTTCATCGTGTAAAAAGGCCGGCCCTGCGCGTCGATGCCGAGGTCGTGAACGGGAGGGACGTTCGGGTGTTCGAGCTGCGCGGTGACTTGCGCCTCCTCGATGAAGCGCAGCGTGCTCCGCGCATCGCCGCCGCGCAGCATCAGCTTCATCGCCACGATGCGCCGCGTGGCGCTCTCGCGCGCCTGCAAGACGGCGCCCATGCCGCCGCGCGCGACTTCTTCGCCGATGGCGTAGCTCTGCGCTTCGCGTGTTTGCAGCGGGAGATTGCGACGGAGGATTTCATCCGCGTCGTCGGTGGCGGGATGTGTTTCCGGCAATGCCGCAATAGCCGCCTGCTCAGGCGCGGCAAGTGGCTCCGGCGGGAGCTGCGATGGGCTGAGCGTGGGGTCGCACTCGGGATCGCCGACGCCGGAGCTTGGAGCTTTCTTGTAATTTGGAATCTGGAGCTTGGAATTTTTCACCTGAGCATCCTCCGGAGATACCTTCCTGTGTAACTCCGCTCCACTTTCGCGATGTCCTCCGGCGTCCCCTGCGCGACGATTTCCCCGCCGCCCGCGCCGCCTTCGGGGCCGAGATCGAGCACCCAGTCAGCACTCTTGATGACCTCGAGATTGTGCTCGATGACGATGAGCGTGTTGCCCGCGTCGCGCAGTTTCATCAGCACTTCGAGCAGCTTGTGAATGTCGGCGAAGTGCAGGCCGGTCGTCGGTTCGTCGAGGATGTACACGGTGCGGCCCGTGGCCTTTTTCGCGAGTTCCGTGGCGAGCTTCACGCGCTGCGCCTCGCCGCCGCTGAGCGTCGTGCCGGACTGGCCGAGGTGCAGGTATCCGAGCCCCACGTCTTCCAGCGAAAGCAGCTTGTCGGAAATCTGCGGGACGTTGCGGAAGAAGCGCGCGGCTTCGTCGATCGTCATTTCGAGAATGTCGGCGATGTTCTTTCCCTTGTAGGTGATCTCCAGCGTCTCGCGATTGTAGCGCCGCCCGCGGCAGATTTCGCATTCGACGTACACGTCGGCGAGGAAGTGCATCTCGATCTTTTTCATGCCGTCGCCCTCGCACGACTCGCAGCGCCCGCCTTTCACATTGAAGCTGAACCGGCCCACGTCGTAGCCGCGGATGCGCGAGGCGGGCAGCCCGGCGAAAAGCTCGCGCACCGGGCCGAATGCGCCGGTGTACGTCGCGGGATTCGAGCGCGGCGTGCGTCCGATCGGCGTCTGGTCGATGACGATGGCTTTGTCGATTTGGTCGAGCCCGTGCAGCGCGGCGTGGCGTCCGGGGCGGTCTTTCGAGCGGTAGAAATGGCGGAACAACGCGCGGCGCAGAATGTCATCGACGAGCGTGGATTTCCCACTGCCGGAGACGCCCGTGACGCAGGTGAGGCAGCCAAGCGGGAAGGAGGCGGTGATGCCGCGCAGATTGTTTTCGTGCGCGCCGGTAATTGAAAGCCAGCCGGGGGATTGCGGATTGCGCGCGATCGTTTGCGGACTGGTTTGCGGTTCGACGCGCTTTTTGGGGATCGGAATTTTTGCGCGCCCGGTGAGGTATTGGGCGGTGAGGGAATTTTCGACTTTCAGGATTTCGGCGAGCGTTCCCTGCGCGACGATGTGGCCACCGCGCGCGCCCGCGCCGGGGCCGAGGTCGAGGATGTAGTCGGCTTCGCGGATCGTGTCTTCGTCGTGCTCGACGACGATGACGGTGTTTCCGAGATCGCGCAGTCGGCGCAGTGTGCCGATGAGGCGGTCGTTGTCGCGCTGATGCAGGCCGATGCTCGGCTCGTCGAGAACGTAGAGGCAGCCTGCGAGCCCTGAGCCGATCTGGGTGGCGAGCCGGATGCGCTGCGCTTCGCCGCCGCTGAGCGTCCCACTTTCGCGATCGAGCGAGAGATAACTGAGGCCGACTTCGACGAGGAAATTCAGCCGTGCGGAAATCTCGCGCCGCACTTCGGCCGTGATGAATTTCTGCTGCTCCGTGAGCACCATGTCCTGCATGAACTCCAGCGCATCGCCGATCGAGAGCCGCGAAAATTGGTGGATGTTCAAATCGCTCCTCGCGCCGCCGCGCACGCGCACGGCGAGGATTTCCGGCTTCAGGCGCGCGCCCTCGCACTTCGCGCAGGTGCGGCGGCTCATGTATTGCCGGATGCGCTGGCGGGAGAGTTCGCTGTCGGTGGTCGCGTAAAGATGCTCGAGTTGCGCGATTACGCCGTCGAAAGTCTTCGTGACGGACTTGGCCTCGCCAAAATTCATCTCAATCGCGCGGTCGCCGGTTCCAAACATCACCGCGTCGCGAAACTTCTGCGGCAGATCTTTCCACGGCGCATCGACCGAGACTTTGAACGCCTTCGCCAGGGAGGCCAGCGTCCCGGCGTACATTTTCTGGAGCCGCTTCGCCGCCTTCGCCCACGGAATCACCGCGCCGTCGGCGAGCGATTTTTCGGGATCGTTCACGATCAAATCGGGATCGCACACCTGCTCCGTGCCAAGCCCTGTGCAGGCCGGGCACGCGCCGAAGTGGCTGTTGAAGGAGAAATGTTTCGGCGTGAGCTGCGGCAGCGTGAAGCCGGTTTCGGGATTGCTGAAATCGGTCGAATACTTGTGCGTTGTCCACTCCGCATCCGCCGCGGGTTGTTGCAGGACGACGAGCTTGTTCCCGCTCCATTTCAGCGCCGTGTCCACGGAATCCGCGAGCCGCGTGCGCAGGCCGTCGCGAATCACGAGCCGGTCGATCACCGCCTCGATGACGTGCGATTCCGCGCGCTGGAGCTTCACCGGCTCCGTCTCGCTGAGTTCCACGATCTCGCCGTCGATGCGTGCGCGCACGAAGCCCTCGCGCTTCAATTTCTCCAGCACATCGCGGAACTCGCCGACTTCGCTCTGCACGATCGGCGCGAGCAGGACGATGCGGCTTTCCGTGGGAAATTCGAGGATGCAATCAACGATGAGCTGCGGCGTGAGTTTGAAAATCGGGACACCCGTTTTCGGATCGTGCGGCTGGCCGATCGAGGCGTAGAGCAGGCGCAGGTAGTCGTAGATTTCCGTCGTCGTCGCGATGGTCGAGCGCGGATTGCCGCCGCTACTGCGCTGCTCGATGGCGATGGCCGGCGAAAGCCCCTCGATGAAATCCACGTCCGGCTTTTGCATCTGATCGAGAAACTGCCGCGCGTAAGCCGACAGGCTCTCGACATAACGCCGCTGGCCTTCCGCGTAGAGCGTGTCGAAGGCGAGTGATGATTTTCCAGAACCACTCAAGCCGGTAATCACAACCATCTTCTCTCGCGGTATTTCCAGCGTGAGGTTCTTCAAATTGTGCTGGCGCGCACCGATGATCTTGATAGTCTGCGCGGGCATTTCCACGAATTCTTGAAACCGCAACCAAAGCAGAAGCAACCGTCAGCCGCGAGAGGTAAATAGATGTCCGACCCCAATTCCCAAACGCATCGCGAGGATCTCGAATCGCTGCAAAGCAAATTCCGGGAGATCAAGCACGACATCAACAACACGCTGGCCGTCATCATGGCGCTGTCGGAATTGGCGGAGCGCAATCCCGCCCATTACGAGAAGCTGGCGAAGGCGGTGTTGCAGCGCGGGCCGGTGGTGGTGCAACAGTTGCAGGATTTTCAAACCGCGCTCAGCGCGAAACTCAAGCCATTGGGAGAGGCTCCGACGCAGCCCCCAGCCTGATCTCAGGCACCCGCGACTAACTGCGCGGGATGGTCGTCGGGGCGGGGTCTTCGGTCGCGGTGTCCTCGTGCGCCAGTTCCGCGATGTGTGTCGTGTAAATCCAGTGGACCTTCCCCGTCATGTCCTGCACATAGAATTCCGTGCCGCTCGGAAGCACCCAGGCGTAATCGTGGTGATGGACCAGCACCCGCGAGCCGCCGGTCGTCAGCACGGTAAAAGGTTTGAATGGCATGGCTCGCAGGCGGGAGCGGAGTTCTTCGGCGATCATGGCGAGAGGGTAGCGATGGAGATGACCGTCGGCAAGAGAAGGCTCTACGCGCTCATTCCGTTTCCGCGACGATGCCGATGATCGGGCCGAGCGGGAATCGGATTACCTGTTGTTTCGGGTCGGTCGTGTAGAGGCTCGAAATATCGCCATCGAGAAAGAGCGCGCTGGCGCATCCGAGGCTGTCTCGAAAAAGCCGCGCGAACTCGTGGAAGTTCACGGGTTCGGTGGAAATCGCGAAGAGCGCGCGCCGCGCTGAGAGGACGCCGACGCCGTTGCGGATGAGCCGCGATTCCGACGCCGCGCGGAATGCGGGATGGAGTTTTCCGTCGATGACGAGCAGCGGGCCGGATTGCGTGGCGAGCTTCACGTTTTCGATGCCGCGCGCGGCGGCGAGCGCGGGAAACTGCGAGGCTTCGATGACCGCCGCGCCGGAATCCGTGACCGCGAAGACACCGTTTGGTTTTAGAAAAAAATTCCCCTCGCCCTTGTCGAAATTCAGTTGGCCGATCGTTTTCCCGTGATCGACGAAGAGCCCGACGGGCGCGAAGCCGGGATGAAACATTCCCGCGTTCATGGCGAAGACGAGCCGCCGTTTTCTCTCCGCGAGCCAGCGGTCGATGTTCGCGAAGTTGTTGAAGTAATGGCCGCGTCCGTCGCCGAGAAAAAGTTGGAGCGATTCCTTTTCGAGATCGACCGTCGAGACGAGATACCGCTTCCCCTCGAAGGTGTGCTCTTTCGTTTCCACTGCCAGAGCGCAGGGCGCGAGAGCGAGCGCGGCGATCAGGGGCAGGAATCGGGAGAACATCATCGTTGTGCTTGGACAGATGCGGGGCAGGGCTAGCATCGCTTCCTCCATCCCGCGAGCCCTTATGAAATCATTCATCCTCCCCGCAGTTCTCGTTTCCTTCATCGCGACTCTTGCCGTTTCGCGCGCCGAGCTTTCCTTTGAAGATGGCGCGACGACGCATTTGCGCGAGGTGACGAAAGGCGATTCGCCGGGTGTGGCGGTGCTGGTGGCGCGCGATGGGAAGATCGTTTTTCAGGGCGGGTTCGGGCTGGCGGATTTGGAGAAGAAAACGCCGATCACGCCGGAGACGAAGTTTCGCATCGGGTCGATCACCAAGCAGTTCACGGCGGCGGCTATTTTGAAACTCGCGGAGGAAAAGAAGCTCGCGGTGACGGATAAGCTGGCGAAGTTTTTTCCCGACTTTCCGCGCGGCGGTGAAATCACGCTGCATCATTTGCTCACGCACACGTCGGGCATTCACAGCTACACGGACAAGCCGGATTTTCTCGGCAAAGTGAGCGTCGCGATCGAGCCGGGAAAACTCATCGAGTCTCTCAAAAACGATCCACCCGACTTCGCGCCGGGCGCGGGCTTTCACTACAACAACTCCGCGTATTTTCTACTCGGCGAAATCGTCGCGCAGGTCTCGGGCAGACCCTTCGCCGACTATTTGCGCGAGACGTTTTTCGAGCCACTCGGGATGAAGAACACGGGCTTTTTTATGAACGCGAACCCGCCGCCCGACATGGCGCTCGGCTACTCATGGAGCGATGGCAGGATCGCGCCGTCGCTCGATTGGGACATGTCGTGGGCGGGCGGCGCGGGCGCGCTTTACTCGACGGTCGGCGATCTTTTTCGCTGGAACGAGGCGCTCTTCGGCGGGCGCGTGATG
>JAYVRQ010000666.1:0-3413 GCA_043776145.1 Chthoniobacteraceae bacterium | reverse complement strand
TCGCCGAGGCATTTGCCTTTCGGCGTCGTGCCGGACTTCGAGTAGTGCTCGCTTTGCGCGATCACGAAGTCGAAGAACTTGCGCGCCTGAATCACCGGATTCGTTTCCTTCCCAGCCATGTCGTCGGCGAGTTTTTTCATGGCTGGCGACACTTCCATGTGCTTCTCGTCGCGGCGCAATTCCATGGTCAGCGCGCGGCGGTCCTGCTCGGTGAGAGGCGTCGCCTTGGCTTCATCCGCCATGCCGCTCACGCTGCGGCGAGTGACTTTGAATTCCGTCACGACGCGCAGCGGCTGATCCGCGCTGGCTTTCGCGTCCGCGTAAATCCACGACCGCCCGTAACGCGGGTCGCGCGTGATTTGAAAGGAGTCCGGCGCCTCGACCACGCGGAACTCGGAAACTTTTTGCTCGGGCCGATCCTCCGGCATCCAAAACCAGCCGCGCACTTTCTTCGCGTCTTTCGGCAGATCTTTCACGGTGAAAGTCTGCCGCACGACGTAGGTCGTGTCCGCGTAAGAGCGTGACGCACTGAAGCCACTGAGGAGTAGAGCGCAGACGACAAGGCGGGCGACGGGGGAATGTCTGAGAGGATTCATGGGTGAAATAAATCTGATTTAGCTGGGGAGCGCAGTCGCTTTGTGGCGGATTTTGCGGCGGGCGGGGTGAATGGGACGGATCAAGGGGTGGAATGCGCGCTCATTTCGCGACGGTCGCGATGGCGTAAAGCTGCGACATCGTTGCGACATAGAGCACGCTGTTCGCGGCGGTGGCCGTGGCGCTGATCGGTTTCTTAAAGTCGATGGTCGCTAGCACCTTCTTTTCACGCCCCGCCGCCATGATCCAGAAGTCGCCCTTGCGCGATCCGATGAAGAGCTTCCCATCCGCGATGAGCGGGGACGACCAGAAATCGCCCGTCGTATCCTGCACCCACACCGGCTGGCCCGTCGCCGCATCGACGCAGTGGATGTGGCGGCTCGTGTCGGCGGTGAAAACGAGGCCGTCCGCGAAGACCGGCGTGGAGAGCGTGTGGCGGTCGAGCGGGTACGACCACACTTCCGCATTGCTCGTGATGTCGCCCTCGCCGGTGGCCTTGATGCACTTCATCCACGCCTCGTTTTTCCCCCAGAAAACATCGCCGCCGCCCGCGACGAGCAGCCGCTCCCCCATCACCACGGGCATCCCGTAAATGTTGCTCGGCCCCTGCTGGCGGTTGTTGAGAAAGCGGTGCGGGTCGTCCTTTGGCGAGCTGGGGTCGGGGTCAAAATGCCAGACCGATTTTAGCTTCGCCACTTCACCGGCGGGCGGCGCCTTGGCCAGCGGCTCGAAGGCGCGGACGATGCCATCGCCGCCGCAAAAGAAAATCAGTTCGCGCCCGCCGACGCGGCCCAGCGATGGCGAGGACCACGTCGCGTGGAAAATATTCGGCGCGATGTGCTCGTCGTCGCGCGCCACCCAGCGGCCGGTTTTTTTCTCGAGGACGATGAGGCTCGGCGCGTCCGGCGTGCGGATGACCTTGTGCGAATTATCCACGCCCGTGCTGGTGTTCACGTAAAGAAAATCGCCATGCACGAGAATGGAACTGTGCGCGCCATCGTGCGGCCAGATGCCCGCTTCCGCCGGCATGTCGAACATCCACACGATGTCGGCGTCCGTCGGCCCCGGCTCGGGCTGGCCCGCGGACGACTCCGCGAGGATCGGCTTGAACGCTGGTGGCGGCGCGGCGTGCGGCATCCGGTGCGCGGCCTCTTGTTTGAAAGGGCCGTCGTTCCCGTTCGCCATGCCGTGTGCGTCGAGGCACAGCACTTCGTGGCGGTTGGTGGTGACGTACACGCGGTCGCCGTCCACCGTCGCGGGCGAACTCATCCCCTCTTCCGGCCAGTCGAAATACTTGTCCTCATCGCGCTTCGGCACCACGAGCTGCCACAGCAGATGACCGTCCTTTTCATCCAGACAAAGCACCACGCCGCGATCGCCGGGCTGCGCCGGATCGCGCGGCACCCCGTTGTTCGTGCCGATGTAAATGCGCCCGCCCGCAACGATCGGCGTCGAATGCGTGTGCGTGCCGAGCGGCGCGATCCATTTGATGTTGCGCCCCGTTGCGAGATCGAAGGAATCGGGCAATCCCTTTTCGTCGGAAACCAGATTGCGCGTCCACGCCTGTCCCCACTGCGGCTGATCGGCGGCGTGGAGAAAAGGCGCGCAGAAGAGCGCGAGGAGCAGGGATCGCTGGAGAATCATTGCGGGAGAAATGCCGGAGCCGTGCCCGTTCCGCCAGCGCATTCGCCGCGCGCCATTTACTTTTCCGCCACGCGGCTCTAGTTCATCGCCGACATGGACGAGGAACTCGGAAAAATCACCGAACGCATCCTGTCGTCGTACGAAACCGGCGGCGGCATGAACAACATCGACGGCTCGAATCTGCCGTCGAAGCGCGCCCTCGCGTCGATCTGCGAAGACCTGCTTCAGCTCTTGTTTCCCGGCTTTCACGATCAGGAGCCGATCCACTCCACGCACCTTCGCCGCGTCACGCATCACCGCCTTTTTTCCATCGCGGAACGGCTGGGAGAGGAAGTTTGCAAAAGCCTGCGCCTCGGCGAGCCCGACTGCCCGAAGACGCGCGCACGCGAGGCTGTGCTGCAATTTCTCGAAGCAATCCCCGTCGTCCGCGGCCTGCTCCGCACCGACGTCGAGGCCGCATTCGCCGGCGATCCCGCGGCGGGCAGTCTCGATGAAATCATCCTCGCGTATCCGTATCTCGAAGCGATGGCCATCCAGCGTTCCGCGCACCTGCTTTATTGCCACAAAATCCCGCTCATCCCGCGCATGATGACCGAGTGGGCGCACTCGCGCACCGGCATCGACATCCATCCCGGCGCGCACATTCAGTCGCACTTTTTCATCGACCACGGCACGGGCGTCGTCGTCGGCGAGACGGCCACGATCGGCTCGCATGTGAAGATGTATCAAGGCGTGTCGCTCGTCGGCCGCTCGCTCGCGGGCGGGCAGGCGCTCAAAGGGAAAAAGCGGCATCCGGCGGTCGAGGATCACGTCACGATTTACGCCGGGACGACCGTGATGGGCGGCGACACGATAATCGGCGCGGGCAGCACGATCGGCGCGAATGTCTTCCTCACCCACAGCGTCCCGCCGCGCTCGCTGGTGTTTTACGAGGAGCACTCGCTACGCATCCTCGACAAGGACAAGCGGCCCGAGGAGTGGGTGCAGGATTGGGTGATTTAAGTCGAGTGATCTATCTCGACTACAACGCCACGACGCCGCTCGCGCCGGAAGTCTTCGATGCGATGCGACCGTATCTCGAACGGCATTTTGGAAACGCTTCGAGCATTCACGCGGCGGGGCGCGAGGCGCGGGCGGCGATTGATGAGGCGCGGGATCGGATCGCGCGCGTGCTC
>JAYVRQ010000665.1:0-3414 GCA_043776145.1 Chthoniobacteraceae bacterium | reverse complement strand
GCATCGAAGACATTTTCCTCGAGATCGCCGGCGATGCTCTGGCCAGTGCTCAGGAAAAGCGGCGTCGCAGCAGGCGGCAGCACGAAGTCCCAGAGTTTCGCCCAGTGGATGAGTTCATCGAGATGCGTGAATGCAGTGTGCGAGCAGCCGAGCCCCTCACCCCAGGCACGAGACTGCTTGAGGATCTCCGCGTCGTAGGCTGCGTTCATCACCAGCACGCGATTCGTAATACCGATTGATTCGAGCGCCTCGTGGAGCTTCGCCGTCTGCGCGGCATCACGGGCGATCACACCGGGGACATCGACGTAGAGCGACTCGTCGGGCGCGAGGTCCGGCACCTCGTCAATCTCACGCGCGAAGGGAACGCCGAGCGCCTCGCAGAAGACCACGAGACCGTCGTCGGGATTCACATTTTCCAAATCGAGCTTGAGCACGACGGCCCTGCGACGGCGCACAAAAATATCGCTCGCGAGCTGCTTGCAAAGTGCGGTCGTCTTTCCCGCACCAGGGCTGCCGATGAAGGCTGCGCGCTGACCCAGCGGACGCGGCTGCCGGACCTGCCATTGATCGCGCAGACTCATGCCGACCTGCGTGAATGCCTCTGCGGGCGGCAGGCTTTGCCAGCTTTGCCACACCGCATCGCTCTGCATCCGTGCGATGAGCGGGGCAGAAATTCCACCTGCACGCAGCAAGCGTGCGAAGCTGGATTCCGTCGTCGGCACGATGTGCGGCTTGACCGCCGCGACTGGCATCGGCGGCGGCATTTCCGCCACAGACTCAGGCAGGACAAATTCAGCAGCATGAGCCCGCACGGGCGACTCCGGCGCGACCGGCGCGGCCAATGGTGACGATGCTTCGACTTTTGCAGGCGGTGCAGCCGAAGTCTCCGGTGCGACCTCCGCGATCACTTCGAGACTCGGCGCACGGAGGAAACGCGCGAGGCCCTTTCCCTCGACCTGCTTCACGGAGACCACACGGGCGCGCGGCCCGAGCTGTTCGCGGAGAACGGTCACCGCCTCCTCGGCGGAACGGACGATGAAACGGAAACGGGATGATTCGGCGGGGTTCATGCGGCTTTATCTGGGATGCGTTGTTGAGCGGGCGGCGGGACGATGATCCCGAAATTTTGAATCTCAGTTTGCGGCGGCAGTTCCTGATACGAGAGCACCGCGAGCCGTGGCAGCGACGGCTCGAAGAAGCGCTTGAACGCAAGGCGCAGTTCCGCGGTCGTGAGCATCACCGGGATGAGCCCCTGCTCGGACATCGCCGTCATGCGCTGCGTGAGTTCCTGGAGGAGATGTTGCGCGAGCGCGGGGTCGAGCATGAGGCCGACCTCGAACTGCGAGCGCTGCACTTTTCCAGCGAGCATCTGCTCGAGTCGCGGCTCCAGCGTGAGCGCCTTCAGCATGCCCGGCGTGCTCTCGAATTCGGACACAAAATAAACACCCAGCCTGCGACGCACCTGCTCGGAAAGTTCGTCCGGATTCTTTGTCGTCGAGGCGAAATCAGCGACGCATTCCATGATGACCGGCAGGTTCTTGATCGGCACACCTTCGCGCAGAAGATTCTGCAGCACGCGCTGGATGATGCCAATATTCACGAGGTCCGGGATGAGTTCGGCGACGAGCGTGGGGTTCGATTCCTTGAGGTGGTCAATGAGGCCCTGCACGTCCTGCCGTCCGAGCACGAGATGCGCGGCGCGCTTGAGCGATTCGGAAAGATGCGTGATCAGCACCGAACCTGGATCCACGACGGTGTAGCCGTTCATCTCCGCAGTGCGCTTTTCCTCCTCGGTGACCCACGTCGCGGGAATCCCAAATACCGGCTCGATGGTCTCCGTGCCGCGCAGCACCGTGGGGCTGCCGGCGACATTCATCGCGAGCCAGCGGCCTGGGATGATACGGCCGCGGGCGAGTTCCTTGCCGCGCATGAGGAAGCGATATTCCTGCGAGTCGAGTTCGAGATTGTCACGGATCGCGATCTGCGGAATGACGACGCCCATCTCGCGGGCGAGCGTCTTGCGGACTCCCGTGACGCGCTCCAGCAAATCGCCTGCGTTCTTTTTCTCCGCCAGATGCAGCAGCCCGCTGCCGAGCTCGATCGCGAAGACATCCACGTCAATCAGCTTGCGCAGATCGTCCGGTGTAGTCGCCTTTGGCTTCGCATCGTCGAGCTTCACCGGAGCACCGTCGGGCTGTGCGGCGGTGGATTCATCGCGACGCTGCTTGCGAAGTGCGTGCGCAGTGAAACCAGTCACAGCACCAAGCACGGCGAACGGGAAGAACGGCATGCCGGGCATGATTCCGAAAAGGCCGAGCATCCCCGCAGCGATCGTCATCGCACGGGGATAAAGTGTGAGCTGCTTCGAGATATGCGCACCGAGGTTCGCGTCTTCGCTCGCACGCGTGACGAGGATGCCGGCTGCGACGCTGACGACGAGCGCGGGCACCTGCGCGACGAGACCATCACCGATGGAGAGCAGCGTGTACTTTTGCAGTGCCTCCATGATCGGCATGCCCTTTTGCGCGATGCCAATTGCGAAGCCGCCGACGATATTGATTAGCGTGATGAGGATGCCGGCGATGGCATCACCGCGGACAAACTTCGAGGAGCCGTCCATCGCGCCGTAAAAGTCCGCTTCCTTTTGAACCTTCACACGGCGCTTCGTCGCGGTGGATTCATTGATGAGGCCCGCATTGAGTTCCGCATCAATGGCCATCTGCTTGCCGGGCAGCGCGTCGAGCGTGAAGCGTGCCGCAACTTCCGCGATGCGGCCCGCGCCCTTCGTGATGACCATGAAATTGATCACGATCAAAATGAGGAACACGACCGCGCCGACGACGTAATTTCCTCGCACGACAAAGGTGCCGAACGCCTCGATGATGGTGCCCGCGTGGCCCTCGGTGAGGATGAGGCGCGTCGAGGCGACGTTCAGCGCAAGCCGGTAAAGAGTGACCGCCAGCAGCAGCGTGGGGAATGCGGAGAACTCCGGCGGATCCTTCACGTAGATGATGATGAGCAGCATCAGCAACGAGATGCCGATGCTCGCCGCGAGCAGCAGATCGAGCAGGAGCGCCGGCACCGGCATCACGAGCAGCACGATGGTGCCGAAGAGCGCGAGGACGAAAAGCAAATCGCCGCGCTTGAGCAGCGCGATGAAATTCCACGGGGAGACTTTTGCGGCAGCGGTCATTGCGCGGCCCTCCGTTCCTTGAGCTTATGAAAGTAGTAGCGGTGCGTGCGATAGACGAACGCGAGGATGTCGGCCACCGCCTGATAGAGTCCGGCGGGGATTGCCTGGCCGACCTTGCCGTGCTTGAAGAGCATCCGTGCGACCGGCTTGTTCTCGACCTTTGGCACCTCGTGCTCGGCGGCGAGTTCCTTGATGCGTTTGGCAAATGCGCCCGCGCCTTT
>JAYVRQ010000664.1:0-3414 GCA_043776145.1 Chthoniobacteraceae bacterium | reverse complement strand
GCAGGCGACGAAGTTCCCGCGAGCGTCGGCGTCCCGCGATTGATCCCGAGGCTGTTCGCCGATTGCGCGCCGCTGACGGTGACGGTGTAGATGCCCGTTCCCGACGTATTGCCACTCGGAGCTCCCACCACTGCGGCAATCACCGCATCACTGCCTTGATAATACGCGCCGCCGCCGCCGCCTGCGCCGCCTGCTGCGGCATTCCAAAAATTATCCACGCCCCAAGTGCCATTAGGTGTAATGGAAGTGTAAATGGTCGTGCCATTGTCATCCCAATACAGCACGCCCGCGTCCGCCTTCTCGACCGCGACGGCGGCGAGCAGGGCGATGGAGGCCGCGCAGATCAGCGGGCGGCGGCGTGGTGCGGGAGTGGAAATATGCGGCACGATGCGACGGGATGAAGGGACGAAGGGGCGATGATGGTTCATAGGGATGAATGGGGTTCTGGATAATCATCCACGATCATCCAGTTTTTTTAACAACTCCTTGAAAATTTTTTCAGCCCGCTCTGCCGCGCGATTTTTGTTAAAACCTCCGCGTCCCCACGGATACCATCTACGCACCGATGTCCGCGCCCGATCCCAACGACCAAACCGCGCAAGTGCAGGCGCTCTTCGTCCGGCACTCCCCGGTTCTGCGAGGTTTTGTCGTGTCGCTCGTGCCGGACTTCGGTGTTGTTGATGACATTTTGCAGGACACGTTTCTGACCATCACGGCGAAGGCCGCCGAGTTCGAGATCGGCACGAATTTCGTCGCGTGGGCGAAAGCGATCGCGCGCTTCAAGGTGCTGCACGCGCGCCGCGCGCACTGGCGTGAGATCAACGGGATTTCCGAAGAAGCCATCGACGCCCTCTGCGCGTCCGAGCCTGAGGCCGAGGCCGCGCCGCTGGAGCGCCAGCTCGCCGCGCTCGCCGCGTGCATCGGCGCGCTCCCGACGCAGACGCGCCGCGCCGTCGAGCTGCGCTATCAGCAGGCGCATTCCGTGCCCGAAGCCGCGCTGCGCCTGGGCTGGACGCAGGGTTCGCTCTACGTCGTGCTCTGCCGCGCGCGCGCCGCGCTTCGGGAATGTATCGAGCGCAAAATGGTGGAGGCCGCTTAAATTTTCATGCACGACGAACGACTCGAACTCCTGCTCCATCGCTGCCTCGACGGCGGACTTTCCGCGGAGGAAGCCGCCGAGTTGAACTCGCTCATCCTTTCCTCCCCGGAAGCGCGCCGCCAGTTTTGGCGGGCGGCGCGCATCCACTCGCTCATCCGCGAATGGGGCGCGGAAACGTGGGGGCATGAGCACCCGAACGTGGTGGAATTTCCGCGCGCCCTCGCGCTGCGTTCGCGCTGGCTGCCCGCGCTCGCCGCGGCTGCCGCAGTGCTGCTCGCGATTGCCGGTGGCTGGTCGTGGCGGCAGCATTCCGCGCCGGAAAATGCGGACGGTGAATTTTCCGGGGAAGCCGCCATCGCGTGGGTGCCCGGCGAGCATGTCGCCATGCTCGCGCGCTCCGCCGATGTCGAGTGGATCGAGCCGGCAAACGGTGCGGCGGCGGGGACGCGGCTCGCATCCGGCTGGTTGAAAATCCGGCGCGGGACGGTGCAGGTGGATTTCCTCAGCGGCGCGCGCGTCGTTATCGAAGGACCGGCGGAATTTCAACTCATCGGCGAAAACGAGGGCTTCTGCCGTTTTGGCAAAGTGAAGGCGCATGTGCCGGAGAGCGCGCACGGATTCAAGGTCAGCTCGCCGCAGGTCGCGCTCGTCGATCTCGGCACGGAGTTCGGGATGGATGTGCCGGCGAATGGGAACACCGAGGTGCATGTTTTCGAGGGAAGCATCGCGCTCACGCAGCCCGTTTCCCGTCAGCTTTGGCAGGGCGAATCCGTGCGCGTCGAGGCCGGCAGATTGCGCGACCTCGCGGGCAGTCCGACGACGTATCCCGACGAGGAGGAACTGACACGCAAAGCCGACGCTGCCGATCTTCAGCGCCACACCGAATGGCGCGCCGCCGCCCAGCGCCTCGCCGCCGAGCCCGCGTTGCTCGCCTATTTCCGCGCCGATGGCGCGACCGGCGAGAGCCGGGAACTTCCGAATCTCGCCGCGCAGCGCCGCGAGGGAACCACCGACGCCACCCTCGTCGGCGTGCGCTGGAGCGAAGGCCGCTGGCTCAGCGGTCGCGCGCTGGAATTCACCTCTCCCGCCGACCGCGTGCGCTTCCACATTCCCGGCGAAACCGCCGCGCTGACGCTGGCCGCATGGGTCCGCGTGGACAGCCTTCCGAACAAACGCAGCGGCCTGCTTTTCCCCGCGATGCCACGCGAGCGCGAGTTGCAATGGAGCATCACGCGCGGCGGCGAAATGTTCTTCGCGATCAGCCGGAAAGCGCCGCCAGTGCGCGTCTTCGATGTCGCCGCGAGCGGCGCGGTGGTGACGCCGATGGACTACGGTCGCTGGATGCACCTCGCCTGCACGTACGACTCCGCGACGGGCGATGTCGTGCATTACAAAGATGGCCGCGCCGTCGCCAGCACGCGCATCGCGAGCCCGCTCCCCGTCGCGCTCGACAGCATGGATTTCGGAAACTGGGCCGCGCGCCCCGATCAGCCCGAATGGGGCTGGGAGCGCATGGCTGCGAACGGATACTCGGTGCGAAATTTCGTAGGGCGTCTCGATGAATTCGCGCTGCTCTCGCGCTCGCTCAGCGCCGAGGAAATCCGCCGCCTCTACGAGACCGGCGCGGTGCAGTGACAAGGAGCGGCGACAGGAATGTCGCCGCTCCTTGTCAAACCCCGCCGCGCATCGCACGGTCGCGGGCGTGTCCATTCACGGCCTCCCATTTTTTGAACTCGAACGGCTGCTCGTCGCGGATGGTTTATCGGCCACGCACGCGCGCCCGCTGTTCCGCGCGCTGCATCGCGAGAGGGAAACGGACCTCGCGAGCCGCAAAGATTTTCCTCCACCGCTCCGCCGCTGGCTCGCGACTCGCATCGGCAGCCTCCTTCCCGATGAACCGGAAATCGTCGCCGACACGGCGAGCGGCGATGGGCTGACGCGGAAATTTCTCCTGCGCCTCGCGGACGGCGAGACGATCGAGACCGTCTTGATGCGCTTTCGCGGACGCTTCACCGCGTGCCTCAGCACCCAGGTCGGGTGCGCGATGGGCTGCATCTTTTGCGCGACGGGACAGATGGGTTTCACGCGGCATCTGCGTCCCGAGGAAATCGTCGCGCAAGTCCGCATCGCGCAGCGCGCCGTTCCCGAGGCGGGGCTGCGGAACCTTGTGCTGATGGGCATGGGCGAGCCGCTGCACAATTACGACGCGGTGATGGCCGCGCTCGAAATCATCAGCGACCGGCGCGGGATGCACCTCGCGCCTTCGCACATCACGATCAGCACGGTCGGCGTCGTCCCCGGCATCCTGCGGCTCG
>JAYVRQ010000663.1:0-3415 GCA_043776145.1 Chthoniobacteraceae bacterium | reverse complement strand
CTGCCGTTGCGTATCTTTGAGCCGCGTTACAGGGCCATGCTTGAGTTTGCGCTTGAGAATGATCGCATGTTTTGCGTCGCGCAGATGAAGCCGGAAATCTTGGACGCCTTGAGCGAGGATCAGCTTTTTCACACTGCGGGCATCGGGCTCATCGCGGCATCGCATACGCAGTCGGATGGCACTTCCCATTTGATGCTTCACGGACTGGCGCGGGTGCGCTTTCAGGGTTTTGTGCAGGAGAGTCCCTTTCGCATCGCGCGCGTTTCTCCGGTGGTGCCGGTGGAGGGTGATTCCAAAAAGGCGGAGAGTCTTGCCACGGAGCTTCGCAAGCTGTGTGCGAAGATCCGCGTGAATGGTGCGCCGCTGCCGGAACCATTTCCGGAGATGCTCTCAAAAATTAACGACCCGGAGGATCTGGCGAATGGCATCGCTCACAGTCTGATTGGCGATGGATTGGAGCGGCAGGCGATTCTCGAAGAGGAAGACACGACGGTGCGGTTGCGGATGCTTCAGCGGCTTATTCGCGAGCAGTTCCTCGCGGACGAAAAATAGATGCGCCGAGTTCTCTCCGAAGATCGAACGGCCCCGGCCGTCAGCGGAAGATTTCGTTCACCACCTTTTCCCGAAATGCGAAAATCTTGGTGAGCTGCGGCTTTACGATGAAGGGGTGGACGAGGTTGCCGATGGGGCCGAATGGCAGGACGTAGGTCACCTTGTCCATCATCTCGATCCGGCCGGAGTCGAGCGGTTTGAAATGATGCTCATGGTGCCAGATGCGGTAGGGGCCAATCCGCTGTTCATCCACGAAGAGCTTTCCCTGCTCGACGTGTGTGATTTCGGTGAGCCAGCGGACAGGGATGCCGAGCAGGGGCCGCACGCGGTATTCGATCATCATGCCGGGATGGATCCGCTCGGGAAGGTCGGTGAGCACCTTGAAATCCAATTTCGGGGGCGTGATGCGCGAGAGGTTGCCAGGGTCGGAAAAGAAATCCCACGCGCGCTCAATGCTTGCGGTGATGATCTGGGTGGACTGGAGGACGTGAATCATGGTGGCGGTGTATCTGAGTGCGAGCTTGCAGTCGGCTGAGGTTTCGCGATTGGCGACCACTTGTGATACGTTGGCCATGGCGCTTCAGGTGCCGCTGCGTGGATGCGCGACGTTCAATGGCGAACGCCTGCCTGTTTTCAATTGGACGCGAAATCACTTTTGATTGTCGCCGCGCGAGTGCTGGCCCATCCTCCGCCGTGATGAATCCCGATCTCGAGAATGACATTGAAGCCGAGATCGGGCTGTTGCGTGAAGTCGGGCACGGCAATCGCCAGAGTTTCGAAGAACTGTATGAGCGATTCTCCGGCGTCCTTTTTTCCACGGCATATCGCGTGATGAACAATCAGGAGGCGGCGGAGGATGTGCTGCAGGATGTGTTCGTGCAGATCTGGGAAAAGGCGGCGCTCTACGATCCTACGCGCGGCAAGCCGATGACTTGGGCCATCACGCTGACTCGAAACAAGGCCATTGATCGTCTCCGCTCCACGCAGCGCCGCAGCCGGTTGCAGGATGAATTGCAGCATGAATCCGAGACGGTGGAGCAGTTCGATGACAAGAGTTCATTCGATGCCGTGTCATCCGTGGAGACTGCGGAGATGGTGCGTGAGGCGATCAAGAAGCTCTCGAAGGATCAGCGCGAAGCAATCGAACTCGCGTTCTTTTCCTCGCTCACGCAGACGGAAATCTCGGAACGACTTAATCAGCCACTCGGCACCATCAAGGCGCGCATCCGTCGCGGAATGATGCGGCTGAAGGAACTCATCCGGCCCGGACGGTAGGCGCGCCCATTTGGGCGAGTGCTGCGGGCTTAAAGTTTTGCGAGGTTTTCGCGGGCCTCTTTTTTCACAAGCTCGTCGGCCTTGTCCCCGTTTGGCAGGCTGAGTGCGCGGCTTAGGCTGAACTTTGCACGCGTGACGTCGCCGAGGGCGGCATACGCCCGGCCGAGCGCGGCGTGGTTGGAGACGCGGCGGGGATTCAGTGTCACGGCCTTTTCGAGGAATCGCACCGCGTCCTTGTTCGTGGCGGTCGGGATGGCGCCGTACACGACGCGGGCCATCGCGCGGAGGAGACCGTTCAGATTCGCCATCTCGTAGCTCCACGAACCGAGCACGAAGTGGGTGAGGTCGTTGTTTGGATCGAGAGCAAGCGCGTCGTCGGCGTGCTGTTTGATCAATTTTGAATACGCGATTTTTGTCTTCGCGTCCGAGACCGTGGCCGCGCGGCCGTAGCAAATCGCGAGGGAAAGGTGAGTGAGGGCATTTTTCGGAGCGGCAGCGACGGAGCGCTTTGCGAACTCAAGTGACTTGTCGGCCAGCGCACGTTTGCGCGTCTGGTCGGGCGCTTCCAGCACGAGTTCGGCGTATTGTTTTGCGATACGGCGCAGGATCTCACCGTCGTTCGGCGAGGCCTTCTCCGCCTCGAGGCAGAGGGTGAGGGCTTCCTGATTTTTGCCCAGTTTGTCGAGGGCGTCAGATTTTTTGATCAGCTCGGGAATTTCAGCGGCGGTGACCGAGAGCGTGAAAATAAGGGACGCCACGGTAAGCAGGATGCAGATAGTTCGCATGGCAGTTCAGACGCTGGTTGTTCAGTTGCCGTTCATTTCGGGGGTTCCCGAAAGTGGATGTCGGAAAGCGAGCCGGGACAAGCCCTCAGGCTGCGGCGTGCTCGTGCAGTTCGCGTTCGCGCGCGACCATCCAGAGCGGTTTGCCGTCATCGTCGAGGATCGGAGTGATGGAAATTTCGACCCAGTAAGCCTCGCCGTTCTTGTGGTAATTCAGAATCGTCTCGCGGCACGGCTGGTATTCCTTCACGGCACTTCGCATCCGCGCAGCCGTCTCGCGATTGGTATCTTTTCCCTGCAAAATCGGGCCGAGATTTTTGCCGCGCAGCTCGTCGAGTGTGTAGCCGCACATTTCAGTGAATGCAGGGTTCACCCACTGCACCAGCCCATCCGGGCCGGACATCACGAATCCTTCGGGCGATGATGTCTGAGGACGCCCGGCGATACTTGCGAGGATGCGTGACTTGAGCCCCGGCGAGGGACGGACGCCAGTCGGGAGCATGGAAAAATTCACATCCGCAGCGACTTCGCAGAGACTTGCGGTGAGTTCCCGGACTTCGCTGTGAAATTCCAAAATCAGTTCAAAGTGCTCCCGTTCGATTGGCGTCATGACACCGGATGCGTAGAGCGCGGCTCGGTCTTGGATAGTTTCAGAAATCATGGAGTGGGCATTTTGCGATGCGGGCGACTAACGGTTTACGGGTGGATGCGCAATATGGATGCACATCCGCGCGTTGTTTTTTTCAGCCCGGCTGGAACGGTCTGCATCCATGCGGGCTGCGGAAGCGAATGATAGGCACTGCATT
>JAYVRQ010000662.1:0-3416 GCA_043776145.1 Chthoniobacteraceae bacterium | reverse complement strand
CCCCCGCCTGTTGCGCTCATGCTTACACGGGTCAGGCTTGTGAGGACCGGGAAGTTTACCGTGCCGGCTGTTGCCGTCACGCTCGCATCCTGCAGGCTGGTCACCCCGGCGACATTCAGGGTGGAGACTGCATCGGAGAGCGTCAGCGTGGTGCTGCCGGTGATCGCTCCGGCCAGCTTCACCTCCCCTCCGGTGCCCGCAGTCACGCCAAAGCCGCTGTTATACGCGTTGGCCCCGGTCATCGTCGTCAGCGCCGAAAGGTCGATCCTGCTTCCCGTTCCAGCCGCCTGGATCGCGTAGCTGATGTTAATTCCGCCTCCCGCCGCGCTGTAGCCCGTCGCCGCGGGGAACAGCAGCTTGCCTCCTCCCGTCGCACTCAGATTCACACGGGTCAGGCTTGTGAGGGCCGGGAAGTTCACCGTTCCCGCAGCCGCAGTCACGCTCGTGTCCTGCAGACTGGTCACCGTCGCCACATTCAGGATGGAGTTTGCATCGGAGAGCGTCAGCGAAGTGCTGCCGCGAATCGCCCCGGCCAGCTTCACCTCCCCGGCGGTCCCCGCAGTCACCGTCAGGATGCTGTTATACGCATCGGTGCCCGCCATCGTCGCCAGCGCGGAGAGATCAACCTTGCTGCCCGCCCCAGCCGCCTGAATCCCATAGCTGATGTTATTTCCGCCTCCAGCCGCACTGTAGCCCGTCGCCACCGGAAACAGTAGCTTGCCCCCACCCGTCGCACTCAGGTTCACGCGGGTCAGCACCGTCAGGTTTGTGAAGGAGGCGCTCGCCCCCAATTGTGCATTCAGATTGGAGTCGGCAACGGTGGTTGTGCCGGATATGATGAACGACGCTCCCGATCCCGTGACAGTCAGTGTTGCACCGCTGAGCGCGCCCCCCCCCGTAGCAGCCGATGCCCCCGAAAGCGTGAGCGAACCATTGGTGATATTGATCGGGAGGCTGGAATTGAGGCTCTTGACCGTCACCGCCGTAGTAATTTTCACCGTCGGATTACCCGCCACGAGCGGGATCACCGCATCATCGCCCGATCCAGGAACGAAGCCACCCCAATTGGTGGCATTATTCCAAGTGGTCCCGTCACCTCCACCCGTCCAAGCGACCGTCGCTGCGCTTGCCAGCGAGACAAACCAAGGCAAAAAGATAAAGCAAAAAGTAAGTAGGTGGAATCGTGCGGCTTTCATAGGATTCTGGCATTGACTATTAGTTAATTACGCATCTAACCTAATCTATTTTGTTCCTAATAACCCAGCGTGATTGGCAGTATACAAAACCGCTTTTTGGGAAACATGCGCAAAGCGTCAGATCTCTAAAAATCGGTTGCAAGCTCTTTTTGTATGAACACATTATTTATATTATCAGATTCCGATCATTCGATTCCAATATACGGACTGAGTATTCATGGTGAGCGTCATGGTGAGCGGTAACTATTGGATAGGGGCTCGATAACGTTTATCTTTTCAGCAGCACAGCATCCACCTTCTCCGGGCGGAGCGTGTTGCCCGCGCCGGATGAATTGTCCGCAGCCATGCCGATGATTCCGCCGACGAGGAGATTTCCCGCGCTCGCGCCATTGCCCGTCGGCTCGAGGACGACCTCATAGGGCCGGTAGCCGTTGAGTTGCACCTCGACGCGATGGCTGGTCCTGCGCGTGAGTTCAACCGTCACCGGCGTGACGCCGAAAGAGGCATCGTCCACTTTCACGGTAGCACCAGATGGATGGCTGGTGCGCTTCATTTCCCGGCCTTTTTACGGATTCGCTTGATGATTTCGCGCGTGGCGGTCCGGGCGGCTTCGTCCCAGCCAGCGCGCAGGAGTTCGGGAGTGGCCAAGTATTCCGCCTGGCTGTGCCAGTGCTCCTTGGCGGCGAACGCATCCCTGTCGAAGCTGTAGAAGTTGCGCCCGCTGGCATCCGCGAACTGCCCTTCGATCACGACACCTGGCGCGAGAGTGTTGCTGAACATCCCGCTTTTATGCACCAGCAAATACACGGGTATCTGGAGCTTGATCGTGGCATCCGCCCCACCCTGCGGGAGAACGGTGAAAAGGCCACTGCGAGCCATCTCATCGGCAAATGCAGCGGAAGCAACTTTTTCCACGACGATGCCTTTTGCGGCCAACATGTTTTCGATCTCTTTGCGAGGTCCGATCCTCACAGTTCTGCCAATCAGCGCTCCCGGCAACCCGAGAGCGAGATAGCCGACTGCGCTCGCATTATCCGATGCCTGGCTGCGATATTCGAACTTCTTGGGCTTCGCGACATTGCCATCCATCGTGATGGTGTGGACGGCGGCCAGGCGGCTGTTTCCGCAGCCGGCAAAGAACAATGAGATGATAGCCAAGATTGAGCTAAGGGATGATTGTAGTTTCATGGAGGATTCGGTTGGTGGTTCAGGTGGTGGTTCCAGCTTATTTTACTAGGTTTGGTAGATTACAGTGAGGCGCACTTCGATGCCGGGTGGCACGGAGGCACCGGGCGATCGGGGTCGCTGCCGCAGTCGCGGGCGAGGTTTTCCAACGCCGTCCACCGCTGGGAGTCGCCGGTCTGGCCAAGGCCATGAACCACGGATGCTGGAGGGAGCCAACTCATCTCGGAAAACTAAAACTCAATGGGCGTGTGACAGTCAATTCAAAAACTGCTCGGCGCGGCCCGAGGAGCCGGAGCCCTCGCCGCGAGTCGAGCATCGGGGCGGGGCGCCCCGGCTCCTCGAAAAAGGCGACCCTGCTTTCACGTAAACCGCACTCCGCACTCCCCCTTCCGCCTACTTCAGTTACCCTATGATGTCCGCTCGCAGCTTGGCCGCCTCTTTGTCGAGGAGATACATCATGTGGCCGCTGTCGTAGGTGGCGATGGTGATGGATTTTTTGCAGGCGATCGCTGGGGTTCAGCGGAAGTCATCCACGCCAAGTCCGCTTCCTTCGATGATGCTTTTCAGTGTTCCGACAGGAATGGGCTTGCTGCCATGCATGGCGACGATGACTAGACGCCCGCTGGCGTGACGCCATTTCTGATGGCTGCCCGCCTGCGAGATCATGGCGAACCCGGCTTTGCGCAGGATACGGACGACATCCTTCGCGGTGCAGACGGGGAAGCGCCTGCTCACGGCAGCGCGACTTCCAGGACTTTCGCGCCCTCCACATCCGGGAGGGGCGACGGCTCGAACCAGAGTGCAAGCGCTTCCTTGGCATTCGCGACGGCCTCGGCATCCGTGTCGCCAGCGGAGGCGCAGCCCGGCAGTTTGGGGAAGACGGCAGACCAGCGTTTCGCTTCGGGATCAAACTGGGCGAGCAGGCGCAGTTTCATGGTGCAAGTCTAGCACCGCGATTCCCGCAGGTAAGCGGGCTCCTCATTTCAGCCAGCCGGTGATGTCCGCGCGGAGCTTGGCTGCATCTTTGTCGAGCAG
>JAYVRQ010000661.1:0-11844 GCA_043776145.1 Chthoniobacteraceae bacterium | reverse complement strand
GGAGCGGGGAGATGCCGACGGCGGTTTCGTATCCTTACATCATTCAGGATGGCTCGGCCACGCCGGGGCAGCACGCGAGTTTTCTCGGGAAGACGCACGATCCGCTGCTGGTGTTGCAGGATCCGAATTCGTCCGGGTTCGCGCTGCCGGAGTTGAGTCTGCCGGAGGGGATTTCCATTGAGCGGATGCAGGCGCGGCGCGAGTTGCAGAAGATGGTGGATGCGCAGGCGCGGATGCTGGATTTTTCGGCGCAGGCGCGCGGGCTCGACGGCTACTACGAGCGGGCGATGGCGATGCTGCAATCGCCGCGGCTGCGCGAGGCGTTCAATCTGAGCGCGGAGCCGGAGAAGGTGCGCGAGGCTTATGGGCGCTCGACTTACGGGCAGAGCTGTCTGCTCGCGCGGCGGCTCGTCGAGGCGGGGACGAAGTTTGTCACCGTTTATTTTTCGGGCAGCATCGGCGGCCAGAAGACCGACGGCGGCGGATGGGACACGCACGGTTTTAACAACACGAGGATGTATCCGATCATCGAGAAATACCATCTGCCGATGACGGAGCAGACGCTGCCCACTTTGCTCGTCGATCTCGAAGAACGCGGATTGCTGAAAGACACGCTCGTGGTGTGGATGGGCGAATTTGGCCGCACGCCGAACATCAACAAAAACGCGAGCCGCGATCACTGGCCGCAGTGCTACACCACGCTGCTCGCAGGCGGCGGCGTGAAGCGCGGCTTCGTGCATGGCGCGAGCGACAAAAGCGGCGCGTATCCCGCCGAAAATCCAGTGCGGCCCGACGATCTCGCGGCGACGATTTATCATGCGCTCGGCATCGATCCGCACACGGAGATGAAGACGGCGGCAAACCGCCCGGTGATGCTCGCGGATGGAAAGCCGGTGATGGAAGTTTTCGCATAGGCGAATTTAGAACGCATCTCGCAGCATCAACGCTTGTCCGCGCCCGATGAATGCTCCAAGGTCGGTTAATGACAATCGCAACCGCTCCCGATATTTCCGCGAACGAGTGGACCGCAGTTCAGGATCTTCTCCACGATTTGCAATCCGAAGAAGACCGCGAGCACCTGGCCTATCTTTACGGTCAATGGAGGCTCTCCATTCGGGCATTTCGCCGAGTGGAAGCCCGCCGGATGACTGCGATGGAACCGACTGAAAAGGACATCCTTTTCCACAAGGCTTGTGTTACTGACCTGATGAGTTTTGGGACGCTGCTGCAAATCGCCGCGCAAAAGCACGCTGACAATGAACTTGCCACCCACGGCTTCCGACGGGACGTGATGGACGCCATGTTGCGCGATCTCCATAACACGTTCGACGAATGGCACGCTCCGGTTCCGCAGGATCGCCTCAATCTCCTCTCCGCTGCAATTTTCGATGCCTCGCCCGAGCCTGATCTCGAAAATCCACGAGCTTAAATACGAGCTTCGCCGACCGCGGCCGCAAGCTCAGGAGTTCACCCTTCTTTTGGCCGAATACGAAGCTTTGGTGCAGCAGGCTTGTGAAGAATATCGCTGCACGAAAGCGGAATTGCTGAAGGTGGTGGCGAGGGATTTTGGCAAGTGGGTCAAAGACGAAAAACTCCCGTGGATTGCCGACGAAAGCGGGTAGTAACGGAAAATCCGAAACCGATCAGCAAATGCTGAGCACTTTATCAACGACATCCGTCGGGCGCGGGAGCTGGCGCGGCTCGACTTTTGGCGAGTAGATCGCGGGGGCGTCTAGCGAGGTGACGCGGAGGACCGGGGCGTCGAGGTCGTCGAAGCATTTCTCCATCAGCATCGAGGAGATTTGCGCGCCGATGCCGCAGAAGGGTTTGTTTTCCTCGATACAGACGGCGCGGTGCGTTTTGCGGACGCTGGCGAGGATGGCTTCCTCGTCGAGCGGGCGGATGCTGCGGAGGTCGAGGACTTCGGCGTTCACGTCGTGCTCGGCGGCGAGGAGTTCGGCGGCTTTCAGCGCGGTGAGGACGGCACGACCGTGCGCGATGAGCGTGATGTCGCGGCCTTCCTTCTTAATGTCCGCCTTGCCGAGCGGGATGAGGTATTCCTCCTCGGGCACCTCGCCTTTTTCGCCGTAAAGCAGCGTGCTTTCCATGAAGAGCACGGGATCGTTGTCGCGAATGGCGGTCTTCATCAGACCCTTGGCGTCGTAGGCGGTGGCGGCGTTGACGACCTTGAGACCGGGGATGGCGGCGAACCAATTCTCGGGGCAATGGCTGTGCGTCGCGCCGACATTTGTGCCGCCATTCGCGGGGCCGCGGATGACGATGGGGCAGTTAATGAGCCCGCCGCTCATGTAGCGGATTTGGGCGGCGTTATTCACGATCTGATCGTAGGCGACGGTCGCGAAGCTCCAGAACATCAGTTCCATCACGGGGCGCAGTCCGAGCATCGACGCACCGATGCCCATGCCGATGAACGCGGCCTCCGAGATGGGCGTATCGACCACGCGCTTATCCCCATATTTTTTCCAAAGCCCCTTGGTAACTTTGTAAGCGCCGTCGTACTGCGCGACTTCTTCGCCAATGAGGACGACGTTCGGATCGCGTTCGATTTCTTCGGCGAAGGCTTGGTTCAGCGCATCGCGGTATTCAATGAGTGCCATAAACTAGTCGTGAAAAAAGTGCTTCCCGGTCCGGCCCGCCTCCGTCTGCCGGTCCACCTCGAAATACACGTCCTCGAAAATGTTTGCATCGGTCGGCAGTGGGCTCTCGTCTGCGAATTGCGCCGCCGCTTCCGCCTCCGCCTTCGCCGCACCGCTGATCTCCTCGAACTGCGCTTCCGTCAGCACCGCCTCTTCGATCAGCCGCTTTTTGAAAAGCTGGATCGGGTCGTGTTCGCGTTTGTATTTCTCGATCTCCTCCTTCGTCCGGTAGCCATCCTCCGAGTTGTGCTTCGCGTCCGCCACCGAGTGCCCGTAGTAGCGATACGTGTCGAACTCGATAATCATCGGCTTCGACTCGTTGTGCGCGCGCTCGATGGCCTTTTGCGTCACCGCGCGCACTTCGTAAAGGTCTTCGCCATTCGCCTGCGCCCACTCGACACAAAAAGCCTCGCCGCGTTGGGCGAGGCAATCTTTCACCGCCGACGACCGCTCGAGGCTGGTGCCCATCGAGTAGCCGTTGTTTTCAATGACGTAAATGACCGGCAGCTCGAACAGCGCCGCCATGTTCAGCGACTCGTAAAAGCACCCTTGATTCACCGCGCCGTCGCCGAGAAAGCAAAGCGCCGCACCTTTCAGCCCCTTGTATTTCAACCCGTACGCGAGCCCGAGCCCGAGCGGCGTCTGCCCGCCGACGATGCCGTGGCCGCCCCAGAAATTTTTGTCCGGCGCGAAGAAGTGCATCGAGCCGCCCTTGCCCTTCGAGCAGCCCGTGGCTTTTCCGTAAAGCTCGGCCATGCACTCATTCATGCTCATCCCGACGGCGAGCGCGTGGGCGTGGCAGCGATACGCGGTGATGACGTGATCGTCGTCGCCCATGAGCGAGCACGTCCCCGTGGCCACGCTTTCCTGGCCGATATACAAATGAAGGAACCCTCCAACCCGGCCGCCTTTGTTGTATTGGCGGTTTGCCTCGTTCTCGAAGCGCCGGATTCGCTCCATGTCGCGCAGCAATTTAACTTTGTCGTCAGGCGTGAGCGCCTGATTGATGGGAGCCTGGGCGTGGTCAGTGGATTTGACGGCGGTGTCCATATGGTTTGGTGGAAAAAATTCGCAGCAGTCTTAACGGCGTGCCGCGCTCCGCGCAACCCCTCAACACACACGCCGCGCAATTTCTCCCGCTGGCGCGGACCCCAATTTTGGAAACGCGCCCAACGACGCGAAGCGGGGCCGCCCTCAGCGCGCGCCCGTGCGGCGACGGCGCACCCCGGCAAGCAATCCGGCGGACACGGCGAGCAGCGGGATCGCGCCGGGTTCGGGCACGCTGGTGACACCGGTGACGCGGGTGATGTATCCGTTCACACTGCCCGCGCCGAAGTCCGCGGTCTGCGGGACGGTGCTGATCTGCGCGGTGCCGGCGTAGGCCGTGTAGTGGATGCCGTTGAAGATCGTATCGCCAAACGGGTCCGCGATGAAGATGCGCCATGTCGCACCGAGGATCGAGCCGGCGAAGGGCGCGTTCATATCGGTAAAGAAACCGCCAAGGAAAGTGTCCCCCGCCTGCACTCCAGAGCCGAGGCTGAGATAAATGTTGATCACATTCTCACTGGTCAAAGGCGAATTGGAGCCACTGAGGCTGAAAGGCACGCTGTTCGTCAAACGCAGGACATCATTCCCGCTGGCGGTGGCGCTGCTGAAAATGGGTTCGCCGATCTTCGTGAATTCAAAATCGTAGGAAGTGAAGCTCGACGACGGCGATTTCGAGCCGGTGCTGCCCACGGTGAGAATGCCGGGACTTCCGCCGGGTGAAATGATTCCGCCGGTCACGTTGCCGTTGGTCGTTCCAGAGCCGGAAAGCGTGGCACCGTTTGCGATGTCGATGCCTATCGTAAAACTCGTAAAAGGGATCGTGCCATCCAGTTTAATGCCTCCGCTGTTGAGGCGCATGGGGGCAAGGGGATGCGTCACGTTGCCCGACAAGGTCAGCACGCCGGGCCCAAATTTGGTGAATGCCACCGCGCTAACCAGACGGAGTGGCGTAACCCCGAGATCACTGGAGATGGTGGCTCCCGCGAGGCTGGTATAGATGGCCAGTTCATTAGCTCTATTCGAGGAGTCGGTAACTGGCGGGGATGTCAGCGTACCGCCGGAGATGGAGCCGCCATTCAGGATCAATACTCCCGGGGAGCCCGCGTCGAAACCGCTACCTATGGAAAGCGTGTGACCATTCAGATTGAGGTTCTGTCCCACGTTCTTGAGTGAGAGAAATTGCAAATTGGTCGTGAGTGTATCGAGCGTAAAGTCGGTCCCCGCTCTTCGAACGTAGCCACTTGTTTGATCGTAACTTAGGAAATCTGCGGACTTCAAAGGGTCATTATCCTGACCGACGATGACATTCGCGTCGATCGATCCGGATTTCAAGAATTTGAAACGTTCTGAAACTCCGAGACTGATGAAACCGCCGCTTGCGGCAATGATGAGAGTGCTCCCCGGGCTTTGATGATCGGCAAACAGAAGGCTAGAAGCGGCCGATCCCGCGATTAACGTGAGGCTCGCGTTGGCACCTTTTTCTAATACCAGTGATGAGTTTTGGCCGAAACCAATAACGGATTCGGAACCCGGCCCTGCCAGATTCCGTCCCAGACTAAGAACCACATCAGCTCCGGCCCCAGCCGGAGCGAACTTGGCGGTGGCATTCGAAAGACCCAGATGTTGGTCGGAAAAAGGGCTGCCCGAGGTGGCATTGGAAACGACGGTTCCGCCGAGGAAACTCATATTGTTGGAGCCGATGAGCGCGTCGCGCAAGACCAGCGTGCCGGGGCCGGTCTTGGAAATCGGCTGGAAAGGAACGAATATATGTCGGAAAAGGCCACGGTCCCGCCAAGCGTCAAGCTGCCGGAATCAACCCCGATGGTGACGGTATTGGTACTGAAGGTGGCATTATTGGTACTGAGTGAAACCGGACCCAGCCAGGAGTTGTCGCCGGCGATGCTGCGCAGCCTGCCGCCGCTCGCGGGACCCTGCCGGAGACGCTGAGCGGGATGTTTGGGATCTGAATACCACCCGCCAGTTCGAGCGCGCCTGGCGAGAGGACGGAGACTGAAGTGACCCCGCTGAGCGCGGCGGCGTCCTGAATGCGGAGCGCACCGGAGGAAACGATGACATCGCCGGTGAGATTATTGACCGCCGCGAGCGCGGGTTCGATTTGGACGTCTTTGGCGGCGATCGTGGAGAAATTCGCAGCGAGAATCAGGCTCGCGGCGAGGACGAAAGGAGGAGTTTTCATGGGTTCGGGGATTTGTTGGGCAGGCAAAAAACTGGGGGCGCGAAGAGGATTGCCTGGACGCAAACTTACAAACTTACAACCCGCTCCGCACACGGCGCACAGTGCCACCGGATCGAAATGCCGGCAAGCGCGAATCCCACTCGGCGACCCCTCAAATCTCCCGCCGCCTAATCTTCAAGGCAAGCTGGCGCGCGACCGTGCGCTTTTGGACTGCGCAGACTTGTCTGCGCTTTGCGGTGGCGCGGACTTGTCCGCGGCGGCGGGCGCGGGGATGACGGGAGCGAGTACGCAACGCCCGCCGCAGGAAACAAGTTTCCCCCTCCGCAAAGCGCGGACAAGTCCGCGCAGTCCAAAGGCCGCCCGCCCCGGTGCCGATTGACCTGATATTTTGGCGCGACTGCCCCGCCGCCTAATTGCTTGGCGAATCCGGCGCGATGCGCTTTATTCCCGCCCCCGCAAAAAGGGGAACACCATGATTAGCTGGCTCATCAAGAAAGTGATCGGATCGAAAAATCAGCGTCTGCTCAAGACGCTGCGCGGCGATGTCGCGCGCATCGTTGAGATCGAGAAGGAGTATCAGACCCTCTCGCTCGACGAGTTGCGCGCGAAGGTCGCGGGGTGGAAGGCGGACATGGCGAAGATCGAGGACGACTTCGAGGTGCGCGATTATCTCGACCGCATTTTGCCGGAGGCTTTCGCGGCGGTGAAGAACGCCGCGCGCCGGCTGTGCGGGCAGAGCTTTTCGGTGTGCGATCAGCCTTACACTTGGAACATGGTGCATTTCGACGTGCAGCTTCTCGGCGGCATCTGTCTGCATCGCGGCACGATTTCGGAAATGGCGACGGGCGAGGGGAAGACGCTCGTGGCGACGCTCCCGCTTTTCTTGAATGCGCTCGCGGGTCGCGGCGCGCATTTGGTGACGACGAACGATTACCTCGCGCGGCGCGATGGCGAGACGATGGGGCAGCTTTACGGCGTGCTCGGTTTGCAGACGGGCATCATTCAGCACGATCAGGATCCGTCCGTGCGTCGCGCGCAGTACTACGCGGACATCACTTACGGGATGAACTCGGAGTTCGGCTTCGATTATTTGCGCGACAACGGCATGGCGAGCACCAAGGCGCAGCAGGTCCAGCGTCAGCATTTTTACGCGATCGTGGATGAGGTGGATTCCATCCTCATCGACGAGGCGCGCACGCCGCTCATCATCAGCGGCCCGGCGACGGTTTCGACGCATCAGTTCGACAAGTTCAAGCCGCTCGTGGATCAGATTGTGATGAAGCAGACGATGCTCGTGAACCGGCTTTGCAGCGAGTCGGAGGAGCTTTGGGCAAAGGGCGATCAGGAGGCTTACGGCAAGTCGATGTGCAAGGTGAAATGGGGAAGCCCCCGCAACAAGGGTCTGCTCCGCGCGATGGAAGATCCCGACAAGCGCCGCGTGATCGACAAGACCGATCTCTCGTTTTACTCCGAGCAAAACAAGGAGGAGAAATTCCGCCTGCAGGACGAGTTGTTCTTCACGATCGACGAGCGTTCGCACGAGGCCGATCTCACCGAGCAGGGCCGCACTTACATGAGCCCCGACGATCCCGATGCGTTCGTGCTGCCGGATTTGATTTCGCAATTCGCCGACATCGACAACGACCGCTCGCTCAACGACGAGCAGAAGGCCGAGGAAAAAACGAAGCGGCAAAAGCTGATGGATACTGGCGCGGAACGGATTCACAACATCTCGCAACTCCTGCGCGCGTACTGCCTTTACGAGAAGGACGTGAACTACGTCGTCGAGGAGGGGAAGGTCGTGATCGTCGATGAATTCACGGGCCGCAAGATGACGGGACGGCGCTGGAGCGACGGACTGCACGGTGCGGTCGAGGCGAAGGAAGGCGTGACCATCGACCGCGAGACGCAGACCCTCGCGACGATCACGATTCAGAATTACTTCCGGCTTTACCAAAAGCTCGCGGGCATGACCGGCACGGCGGAGACCGAGGCGAACGAATTCCACGACGTGTACAAGCTCGACTGCGCCGTCATCCCCACGAACCGCCCGTGCATTCGCAAGGACATGAACGATTTCATCTACAAAACGCGGCGGGAGAAATTCAACGCGGTCGTGAAGGAGATCGCCGCCGCGCACGCGCGAAAGCAGCCGGTGCTCGTTGGCACCGTGAGCGTCGAGGCGAGCGAGGTGCTTTCGCGAATGCTCAAGCGCGAGAAGATTCCGCACTCGGTCCTGAACGCGAAATACCACATGCAGGAAGCCGAGATCATCGCGCGCGCCGGGCAGCCGGGCAGCGTCACGATTTCCACGAACATGGCGGGACGCGGCACCGACATCAAACTCGGCCCCGGCGTTCCCGAAGTCGGCGGGCTCATGGTCATCGGCACCGAGCGGCACGAGTCGCGCCGCATCGACCGGCAGCTTCGCGGACGCTGCGCGCGGCAGGGCGATCCGGGCTTGTCGCGCTTCTACGTTTCGTTTGAGGACGACCTGATGCGCAACTTCGGCGCGGCGGATCGCATGACGAAAATGATGGAGCGTTTCGGCCTCGAAGAAGGCCAGGAACTCGAACATCCGTGGCTCAACAAATCCGTCGAAACCGCGCAAAAGCGCGTCGAGCAGCGGAACTACCAGATTCGCAAACGCTCGCTCGATTTCGACGACGTGATGAACAAACAGCGCGAAGTCATCTACGGCTGGCGCAACGACGCCATCGGCTCCGACGACCCGCGCACGATGCTTTACGAGACGATCGACGAGGCCATTCCCGAGAAAGTCATCGGCTTTCTCCCACCCGACGACGACCGCAATCCGCAGGCGCTCGTGACTTGGATCAACACGACCTTCCCACTCGGCATCACCGCGGAAACGCTCGGCGCGGACACCAAACCCGCCGACCAGGTGAGCAACGCGCTCATCGCGAAAGTGAAGGAAAGCTACGAGTTGAAGTGCGCGCACGAAAATCCCGAGGCCGTCATTCACATCGAGCGCTACATCATCCTGAACGCGATCGACCGGCTCTGGCAGGAGCATCTTTACGCGATGGATAGCCTGCGCGAAGCCGTCTATCTGCGCGCTTACGGCCAGAAGGATCCGCTCATCGAATACAAGAACGAGGCGTATGAAATGTTCACGGAACTGATGGGGAGCATCAAAGGCGAAATCCTGCACAACCTCTTCCGCTCGACCTCGAACCTGATGGCCTTCGAGCAATTCCTCGCGAACCTGCCCACGCACGAAATCGCCCCGCACTCCGACGGCGACCCCAGCCAGGCCGTCACCGACACCCCCGCCTCCGACGAACCCCCGCTCACGCTCACGACCCAGCGCGAAGTTCCAAAAGTCGGACGCAACGACCCGTGCCCGTGCGGCAGCGGACGGAAGTTCAAGGCCTGCTGCGGGCGGACGGCGTAGCGCGGACATCCTGCCCGCAGTGCCCTGTGGAACTAGGTGGTAGAAGGCATGAGCCAACCAGGAGAACCACTCGGCCTGAAATCGGATGCCGCCGTCGCCGCTTCTAGACGCGCAAAAGCGCCGCGCCCGGTATGCGGGCGCGGCGCCATGAACCTTGTGTGGTGGCTGCGATGAAGCCGGTTAGGCCGGCTTCTCCCCGCGCTTTCCACCTTTACCGCCTTTGCCGCCGCCGGGTCCGTCAGGCCCGCCGGGACCGCCGGGGCGCTGAGGCCGGCCCGACTTGAATTCTTCGAGGCTCAGGCCGCCGCTGCTGTCCTTGTCCATCTTCTTGAACATTTCCTCGGCGCGGGTCGCATCTTTTTGCGCCCTCGGGCTGGCCTTGAATTCATCAAGGCTGACCGAACTGTCGTTGTTCGCGTCGAGCTTTTTGAAAGCCTCTTCCGGGTTTGGCCGTCCGCCTGGTCCACCGGGGCCGCCGGGCGGTGGGCCGGGAGGTTTGTCTTCTGCGAGGGAGAGCGATCCGGCGAAGGCCAGCGCGCCCAATGTGGTAATCAATGATTTCATGTTTTCTGTTTTGTTTTGAAGGGGACAGTCCCGCGGAATGCGGACGCTGCCCACCCCTGCAACGCCGCCGCCGCGCGCAAGTTCCCGGAAGAATTGTTAAGTGTTGGTTAATGCCGCGCTTCGCAAGGATGCGGTATTGGAAAACAGCGTGAATCGCGGGCAGCGGCTCATTTTTTAGAAACGCAGAGACGCAGAGTTTCCACTGCGGAATCCGTCTCTGCGATCTCTGCGTTTTCAAAAAAAATGCCGCAGTCTGGGAAACTGAGCCGCCGCCGAAAACCGCGCGCTAGGAAAACTGTCGCGGCGCGGTGTTATCCCGGTAATTTCCGCCGCTCGTCCATGAATTCTCCCGCATTCACGTTAATCACTTTTTTCGCCGCCTCGCATTTTCTGCGCGCCGCCGATGCGCCGGATTTCAATCGCGAGGTGCGGCCGATTCTTTCCAACTATTGCTTCAAATGCCACGGGCCGGATGACAAGGCGCGCAAGGCGAAGCTGCGGCTCGATGTGCGCGAGGAGGCGCTGAAGCCGGCGAAGTCGGGCGATCCTGCGATCGTGCCGGGGAAGGTGGAGGAGAGCGAACTGGTGACGCGGATTTTTTCCAAGGACGAGGAGGAGATGATGCCGCCGCCCGCGACGAAGAAGGAACTGACGGATGTGCAGCGCGACGTGTTAAAACGCTGGATCGCCTCGGGCGCGAAGTATGACGCGCACTGGGCGTTCGTCGCGCCGAGGCAGGCGGCGCTGCCGGAAACCAGAAATCAGAAATCAGAAATCGGAAATCCGATTGATGCGTTCGTGTTTTCAAAGCTCGAAGCGGAAGGACTCGCGCCGTCGCCCGAGGCCGATCCCCACACGCTTTGCCGCCGCCTTTATCTCGATCTCACCGGCCTGCCGCCGACGCCGGAGGAAGCGGATGCCTTTGTTCAATTGGCAATCGCCAATCGCCAATCGGCAATCGAATCCCTCGTGGACCGCCTGCTCGCCTCCCCGGACTACGGCGAACGCTGGGCGCGGCGCTGGCTCGATCTCGCGCGTTACGCGGACACGAATGGCTACGAAAAAGACCGCAACCGCAGCATCTGGCCGTGGCGCGATTGGGTGATCGCGGCGCTGAACGCGGACAAGCCTTTCGATCAATTCACGATCGAACAACTCGCAGGCGATCTGCTGCCGAATGCGACGCGCGAGCAAATCGTCGCGACGGGTTTTCATCGGAACACGATGCTGAATGAGGAAGGCGGCATCGACCCGCTCGAGTTCCGTTTTCACGCGATGACGGATCGCGTGGCGACGACGGGCGTGACGTGGCTCGGGCTCACCGTCGGCTGCGCGCAGTGCCACACGCACAAGTTCGATCCGATCCAGCATCGCGAGTATTACCAGATAATGGCGTTCCTGAATAACGCCGACGAGCCGGACCTCGATCTGCCCGTGCCGGATGCGGACGAACTGCAACTCGCGCGCGATTCGAAAATCGCGAAGCTGCTCGCGGAATTGCCGGGGAAATGGCCCGCTGCGAGTGGAAATGCGGACGCGAAATTTGCGGAATGGCTGACGCGCGAACGGGAGCGAACGGTCGCGTGGACGGTGCTGCGTCCCGCCGCGGCGAAGTCGAACATGCCGCTGCTCACGGTGCAGCCAGACGGCTCGGTTTTCGGGAGCGGCGACATCACGAAGGCGGACACGTACGAGTTAAAATTTGCGGACGTCCCGCGCGGGATCACGGCGGTGCGGCTGGAGGCGCTGCCGGATGAACGGCTGCCGCATCACGGGCCGGGGATGACGTTTTACGAGGGACCGAAGGGTGATTTTTTCATGGGAGAATTTCAGATGAGCGCGGATGGGCAGCCGGTGAAATTTGGGAAGGCCACCGAGACCTTTGCGAAGAACGCGATGGGCGGCGCTCCCGCGAATGCGGCGCTCGCGATCGACGGCGATCCGCAGACGGGATGGAGCGC
>JAYVRQ010000660.1:0-3425 GCA_043776145.1 Chthoniobacteraceae bacterium | reverse complement strand
AATCCACGCCCGCGAATCCATTCACCTGCAAGTCGAAGAGGGAAGGCCGGGGCATCCGCTGCGCCTACTGCGATTCGAGGCGGAAGAACTCTGCGTTGTCCGGCACGCTGAATTGAAACTCCAGTTTCCCCTGCGCGTTAATCACCGTCGATGTCCCCGCCGCGTTCATCGGGAAATCGGTGTACGGCAGGGCAAGGCTCGTCGTTTTCCTCACGCCGACCGTCAGCTTGAAGAGACCCGTCCCTGCGTTCCGCTGAATGAGCGGCGTGCCCACATTCAGCGACTGGATTTGTGCCGCAGTGTAGAAGCCCGCTCCGTTCGCATTCGTGTTGTAAGCCGTCACCAGCGCGGGCTGGCTCACCTGCCAGTCAAAGCCCAGCGAGGACATCAGGAATTCCGACGCATCGTTCAACCCGTCGCCGTCGCCATCTGTGCTGAAAGTCAGCGCGCGTCCGGCAAGGTTGATGTTGAAAGGATTCTTCCCCGTCACATTCGTCGCGATGTGCAAAGCGGCGGTTTTCGACCCGGCGGTGGCGGGTGCGAAGCGCAGGATAAAGGTCGTGCTGCCGCCGGGATTTACACTCGCCGCAGGGCTCGCCGTCACCGTGAAATCGGTCGCATTCGTCCCGTCCTTGGTAATCGCCAGTCCTGACAAAATCGCGGTGCCGGGATTTTTGATCGTGAAGACAAAGTCCGCCGGAGTCCCCAGCACGGTCGCGATGTTTTTCGTTCCGCCCGATGCGATGGACGCGCCCGCCGGTTGCTCGACGGCGATGTCCGCGGCGACGGCGGCGACATTCACGCGGAAAGTATCCAGCGCAGCGTTCCCATTGCTGTCGGTCGCAAACACCGTCACGTCCGCGATGCCGAATCCGCCGGGAGCGAGCGTGAGACTCAGCGTGCTGCCGCTCACGGTCGCGGTGAGGAGCGATGGGTTCGTATTCGCCACGGAAAAACTGACGACCGAATTTTGCCCCGCCTGCGTGGGAAAAATCGGGACCGCCGACGCGGCGTTGACCGCGACGAAGGTCGAGTTCGGCGGTTGGCCGCTGCCGGAGTAACCTTGGAGCGGCAACTGTCCGAACGGGCTGTTGAAAGCATAAGTCGGCAGCGCCGCGATCGTATCCACCACGGTCATGCCCGTCCCCGTCACCCTTCCAAAAACCGCGTAGCCCCCGCCGTTCGCCTGCCCGAGATCGACGGTGTTGTCGTCCGTGTTGATGAACCACTGGCTCGTCGCGCTGTTCAGCGACGCCGTGCGCGCCATCGCGATCGTCCCGCGCGCATTCGGCAGATTGTATTCGAGCGCGATCGGCGGGTCCGCCGGGATCGCCGTGAAAGTCGCGAGCGAATAACCGCCGCCCTGAATCACGCCGAGCCCCATGTCCGAGCGATGGACAAACGTGTTCGCATACCGCGCCCCGTTCACGTAGTTGAGGAAATTTGCCACCGACAGCGGAGCCGTCGCCGGGAGCATCTCCACATTGAAAGTGCCCTGGCTCGTGCGGAACTGGACGACTTGGTTGTGGATGTCCGCCGTCTCGAAATAATTCCGCAAATCAATCGCGGTGATCGTCGCGCCTTGAGAGACGCCGAGGTCCGGCAGCAGCACTTTGACGGTGGGCAGATCGCTTGCCCGGAGCGATCCGATGGCGAGCAGCAGGGCGAGGACGGCGGGGAGGAGACGCATCGGAGATTTATGCACCGGAGCCGGGCAGGCACAACCGGGATTTTCGCCCTGACGCGCCGCGCCGCCTTTCAAATCACTTCCCGCCTTTGACTTCCTCGTAAGTCGGCTTGTAAGCCTCGACGTGCAGATCGAAAAACAGCGTCTGATAGCGCCCCGGCTCCTTCGGCTTGCTCTCATCGTAGCCAAAGACCGGCTTCTCCGGCAGCTTGTCCACCCACTCCCCGCTGAGGCCCAGTTTTTCGCAATCAATCTTGTCCGTGTGCCGCATCGCCCATTTGTTTGAAAGATTCACGGTGGCGTCCTTCGTCGGCGCGTCCTTCGATGTGTCCCGCCATGTCCCGAGCGCCGCGCGCCGCAGCGGCAGGCTGCCGTCCTTCCCTTCTTTCACATCGCCCCACGCGGATTGCAGGGGATCCGTGTCCGGCAACTGCTCCATGTTCATGATGTAGCCGGGAATCTCCTCGCGCTTGGGTCCGGTGGCGCCGGGGCACGCGAAAATATCCGCCTCCGTCAACTGCTCCTTTTCCTTGTCCGCGCCCTTTTTCTCCGCGAGGCCCAGGAAAGGCGCGAGCAGCTTCGCCAGTGAACCCACATCGTGCTTCGAGTCCGCGCCGAAAGTCGGATACTGCTCCACCGTGAGCGGACCCGGCAGCGCGCCATCGCGCTCCCCGCTGTAGGCACCCATCGCTGCGGCGACCTGGCGCAGATTCGAGGTCGTGCGCGTCTCGACACCCCGCAGGCGGACCTTTCCCATGACGGGAAAAATCAGCCCCGCCAGGATGGCGATGATCGCGATGACGACGAGCAGCTCAATCAGCGTGAAAGCGGCGGGGGATGGCTGCATGGAATTTTTTTTCATAGGTAGGAAGGCGGGGCAGTCTGACGGCGGGGTGCGGCAGTTCAACTCCTGGTTGCGAACACGGCTCCCCATTTGCCTTACTAACACGACGACACCCGCGCGCAATGCCTCAATTGTGAAGTCTTAGTAACAAAGTTGTCACCGGCGCGATGGAAAGCGGCGCAGTTCATGCGCGAGCGATCCCATTGGCTTCCACTTCGTTCCCAAAACGGAGCCTGAAAATCGGGATTGGGATCGCCCCGTTTGCCCGGCAAACTTTTAAGGGCGGTTGTAGGTCGGGTTTGGCCGGCTGTAAGCGCCATTTCCCGGCACATCCACCTGCACCTTAGCGCCGACCACCGGCTTTGGCCCGGTCGCGGAGAAGTTGCCGGTGGCATTCGTGGTCGTCGTAATCAGCAGGGTGAAATACGCGGCCCCGACCCTAATGGCGCTCAAATAGTGCGTAAAACTTACGTGTCGAGGCACTTATTATGTTGAATTGCAATCTGTTCCATGCGAATAGGTTACATGTTATCACGTCAATCGGACTTTCCGGCCTTCCGCACCCAGCTTGCACCCATGCGCGCCGCCCGCGCGCGGCTTGCGGGTGCCAAAAACCTGCATAGCTTGGAGAGCCTCGCCGCAGGCTGGCTACCCATCGAGTTACTGCGCGAGCTTGCGGCACTGCCTCTCAGGCGTCTGCGCTGGCTGCCGCTCCCGCTGGTTTTCTGGGCCTGTCTGAACATGGTCCTGCATCCGGGCTCTTCCTGCCGCGAGACGCAGCGCTCCATCCAGGCCTGGTGGAAGCGCCGCGGACGGCTCTGGCTCAACCCGTGCAGCAGCGCCTTTTGCGCGGCCCGCGCGCGCCTGCCGCTGGAGTGGCTGCGTGCGCTCTGG
>JAYVRQ010000659.1:0-3427 GCA_043776145.1 Chthoniobacteraceae bacterium | reverse complement strand
TCCGCGACGTGCTCGATGGGCGGCGGTTTTTCGCCGAGGAAACGCTCCGCGTGTTTTGCGAAACGCGCGCCGTCTCCCGAGCACAGGACGCGCAGTTGGCCCGCGCCCGCGCTGGCGAATTCGGGATGCCGCGCCAGCCAGTCCGCAAATCTTTCGGCCACAAACGGCGCGGGATTTAGCACCGCGACCGCTTGCGGAACGGCCTCAGCAAAGGCGCGCAGGAGCAGCGGGTAATGCGTGCAGCCGAGCACGAGCGTATCCACTTCCCCGAGCGCGGCGACGTAGCGCGCGACGGCGAGGCGCGCGAGGTCCGTGTCCTCCCAGCCTTCCTCGACGATCGGCGCGAGCAGCGGCGCGGCGACTTCGATCACTTCCAGCGTGGGCGCGAGTTTGCGGACTTCGGTGCGAAAGGTGTGCGAGGCGACGGTGCGCGCGGTGCCGAGAAATCCGATGCGCCCGCGCGTCTGCCGCACCGCCGCTTCCGCCGCGGGAATCGTCACGCCGAGCACGCGCCGCTCGCTGCGGTACCGCTTTTGCAAATGGCGCAGCGCGACGCATGAAACGGTGTGACATGCGACGATGACGACGCGGCAGCCTTCGTCGAAAAGCCGCTCGACGCACTGCTCCGCGAAATCGAGCACGGTGCCGACATCGCGCCCGCCGTAGGGCGCGCGGCCCGCGTCGCCGAGGTAGGTGAAGTCCGTGTGCGGCAGGGCGCGGCGGAGTTCGCGCAACATGCTGAGCCCGCCGTAGCCGCTGTCGAAGACGCCGACGGGCTGGGGGAGGTGGGAAGTCGGAAGTGGGAAGTCGGAAATGCGTTCCGCGCTTTTCATTTCGCCGTCGGGGTTTCCACTTTTGGAGTTTCCGTTTCGGTGGCAGGCTCGGGTTCGCTGGTGATTGGTTCGGGTGGTGGTGGCGGTGGTGGTGCTGACGACGCGGGCTGCGTGCCGACGGCCCGCCGGTAATTATGCACGGCCTTCATGATCGACTCGGCCATTTGCTGGCGGTAGGCGGGCAGCGCGATCACTCGGGCATCCGTGACATTCGATTGAAAGCCGCCCTCGACGAGCACGCCGGGGATCGTGATGTCGCGGATGACCACGAAGCGCGCGCGCTTGATTCCGCGATCCCACATGCGCGAGCGCACGACCATCGCGGCGTGCATGGCCGTGGCGAGCGCCATGTTTTCCGCATCGTTCTGGTGGCCGGGGCAGGGCGTGAGGTCGGTGATGGAGGGACCGTCCGCCGCCATCGACGGCACGCCGCGCGGGGAGAGCGTGTAAGTTTCGAGGCCGGTCCCCGCGCCGCCCGCGTTGAAATGGATGGAGATGAACAGTGCGTTCTGCTGCGCGTTCGCGATGCGCACGCGGTCGTGGAGCGGGATGAACGTGTCGTTCCCGCGCGTGAGCACGACTTTGAATCCATTTTGCATCAGCAGCAGCCGCGCGCGCAGCACGACATCGAGCGCGAAATCCTTCTCGGTTCCGAAGGAGGAAACCGCGCCGTTGTCGTGCCCGCCGTGGCCGGCATCGAGGACGATGGTGTCGATCTTTTCGGCGTCCTTGATTTTGCCGGGGCGCATCACGGGCTCGACGAGTTTCGTCAAATCCATGCGCGACATGCAGAGATGCCCGTCGCACTCGATCACGGGGTAGCTGAGGATGAACTTCAGATTGTTGATGAAAAAATCCTTCGTGTTCGCCTGCCCGCGCAGCGAGCGCATCCCGCCCGAGAGTTGAAACGCGCCACTGCCGACCTGCACTTTTCCCAGCGCGTAGAACTGCGCGACGTTCTCGACGCTCACGTAGTCGCGGCCGCCGACTTTGTAGAGCGTCCAGTCGCCCTGCTTCGTGCCGACCGCGCGGGAGAGCGGCGCAGCGGTGAAAAAGAGCGCGGTTATCAGGAGTGAAATCCGGCGCATGGGCGGCGAAAGTAATGCTGGCCGGTGCGATGGCAAGCGGCGAGGGAACGCGGGCTATTTCGCGGCGCGCAGGTCGTAGCACATCAGCACGTCCTGGCTGCGCAGATAGAGTTTGCCGTCGTGGATCGCGGGGTGCGGCCAGCTCGGGCCATCGACGTGCGGGAGTTTGAAAACGCCGCGCTCCTTGTAGCCGGTGGGTGTGGCGTCGATGAGCGCCATCGTGCCGTCTTGATAGCGGAAGTAGAGGCGCTCGTCGGCGGCGATGACGGCGGCGCTTTCCTTGCCGGGGCCGCGTTCCTTGTTCCAAACGACCTTCCCGGTTTTCCAGTCGAGGCAAATGGGGAAGCCGTTGTTGTGGCCGGTGCCGGCATAGATTTGATCGCCGAGGCGGACCATGCCGCCGTGGTGATTTTGGAAGGTGGAGGCGTTCAGGAAATACTGCTCCTCGGCGCGCACGGGCGAGCCGGGGACGGGCGGGATTTCAAACTTCTCGCCGCCGCCGCCGGTCGCGTCATTGACCGCCTTCTGCGCCTTGTCGATGTCGGGCTTGAGCGACTGCACGGCCTTGTCGGCGACATCGAATTCGGGCGTCCCTTTTTTCAATTTCCCGCGCGCATCGCGGCGCTTCGCGATCTCATCGTTCAAGTCGGCGAGCTTCTTTTTCAAATCATCGACCTTGGCCGCATCGTCCGCAGGCGGCGCTTTCGCGGCGGCGGGGGCTTTCACGATTTTCAAAAGCCCCGCGCCGGTGCCGTATCCGCTGGAGCAAAAAACGTAGTCGTCCCACACGAGCGGAGTCGGGATGTTCGCGGTGCCGTTGGCGACGCGGTTGTAATGCCAGAGCGTCTTCCCGTCTTGCGCGTTCACGCCGATGACGCCGCGCCCGATGAGCGTGACGTACTGGCGGATGCCCGCGGCGTTCGAGAGGACCGCGCCGGTGTAGCCCGCGCCTTCCTGTCCGCGTGTGCCGACATTCGCGGGGAGCGCGGCTTTCCAAATCACCGCGCCGCTCTTGCGATTAAGCGCGACCATCGCCGCCGCATCCGCGCCGGGGATGACGATGACTTTTTCCCCATCGACGAGCGGCGACTCGCTGAAGCCCCAGCCGGACATCATCTTCCCGCCAAAGTCCGGCGCGAAATCCTTGCGCCAAAGTTCCTTTCCGTCCGCCTCCGCGCAGCAGAGGAGTTTGCCGTCCTTGCTCACGGCGAAGACCTGGCCGCCATCGACGGTCGGCGTGCCGGTGGGTTCGTCGCCATTTTCGGAAACGCTCGCGGCCCACAACTCGCGCTGCGTGGCGAGGTCGAAGGCGACGATGAACTGGCCGCCCTTGCGCTGGCTGAGGACGAAAATTTTCCCGCCGTGAATCGCGACCGAGCCCATGCCTTTGCCGATGCCTTTTGTTTCCCACGCGAGCTTCGGTCCTTCGGCGGGCCATTCTTTGAGCAGGCCGCTTTCGGCGGAGACGCCGTCGCGATTCGGGCCTCGCCATTGCGGCCAGTCGGT
>JAYVRQ010000658.1:0-3429 GCA_043776145.1 Chthoniobacteraceae bacterium | reverse complement strand
TTCAGACGTGCAGCGGCGAGCGCCGCGTGGAAGCACACGCGTGGGTTTGCATCGGCGATCAGCGCAGTGACCGCTCCCATCGGCAGCGCGGAATCCGCAGCGCCTTCGCCAAAAACTTTCGCGGCTTGGGCGCGCACTTCAGCGTCACCATCTCCGGCGAGGCCAAAAAACTCGGCGAGAGCAACGGGCGTTTTCAATTTTCCCCAGCGCAAGCCCTGACCCAATCCCCAGATCGCGTGCAGCCGCGCGAGCTGCGGAGCTTTTTCATCCTTCGCCGTGGCAAGCAGCGCGTTCCATTCGCCGCGCTGCGCCAGCTCGAATTGCGCGCCTTTGCGCAGCCGCACGTCCGCGTGCGCGAGCAAGGCGCGAAGCTGCTCGGGAGCCAGCGCGCCGAAGCCTTCGCGCAGCCGCTCGCGCACTTCCGCGCGCAGCGGATCGCGATCCGCTTCGGGCGCGTCGAGCGTCCAGACCGCGCCTTTTTGTTTGAGCGGATAACCGCCCGCCCAATCCGCGAAATACAATTTCCCCTCCGGCCCCCAGCTCATCCCGATGCCCATGATGCCGCTCGAAACCGGCACGTCTTCCGCGAGCTTCCACGCCGCGCCGTTCGGTTCGAGGCGCAGCGCGTTCATTTTTCCCGACGGAAATTGATCGAGAAAAAACCAGCCGCGCCAGGCTGGCGCGAGGGCTGTGCCGGGATTGAACGCGAAACCCGCCGGGCCGTCGTGCGAGTTTGCGATGGGCGGCGTGATGAAGAACGGCTGCATCGGATGCGACGGCTGCCAGCGGCCTTCGTTCATCCATGGACACCACGCGCTTCCCATGAATTGATAGCCGCAGCGCCAGCCGGAATCGCTTTGCTCCGCGATGAAAACGAGGCGCTCTTTTTCGCCGGGTTTGTCCGCATCGTTGTCCACGCCGAAGAGATCTCCCAACTCGTTGAAATCTGTCTCCTGCACGTTTCGCAGGCCGTGCGCGAAGACCTCGAAGCCCGAGCCGTCCGGCTCGCAGCGCAGCACGCAGCCTTCATTCGGATGGAAAAATTTGCGGCCTTCGCGCGAGGTCACGTTCACGCCCTTGTCGCCGATGGTCCAGTAGATGCGCCCGTCCGGCCCGACGCGCAGCCCGTGCATGTCGTGGCCGGCATAGGCGATGTGCAGGCCGAAACCATGCGCGATGCTTTCGCGTTCGTCGCTCTTCCCGTCGCCATCTTTGTCCGCGAGCCGCCAGAGATCGGGCGCGATGGTGGAATAGACGCTGCCGCCGAACGCAAGGACACCAGCGGCAATCCCGGTCACTTCGGTCTGAAAATTTTCCGCGAAGGTCGTGATCTGATCGGCCTTGCCGTCGGCGTTCGAGTCGGTGAGGCGGTAGATGCGCTCGGTCGGGACGGTGAGATCGCGCCAGTCGATCGAGCCGTCGTGATTCGCATCGGTCAGCGGCCCGCGCGGCGGCTGGCCCGGCGAGAGTGCGCCGCGGAGAAACGCGGATTTCTCCTCGATCGAGCTGAACGATTGATCGTCGGGAATCCAGCGCGTCCATTCGCGAATATCGAGATCGCCGACTTTGCGGCGCTCGGTGGATGTAACGAAGACGCGGCCCTGATCATCGACGGAACACGCGACCGGATCGGGCACGTTGATCTCGCCAGACCATTTTTCCGCGGTGAGTTTCGGGCGGTCGGCGGCGTGGATCGGCGAAAGCGCGAGCAGTAAGACCGCGATGGTGCGGAGAGCCGGGCCGGGAAGGGAAGGCATGAGTCGCGATCTACGGACGCCCGCCGAGCTTTTGCAGCACCCAGGCGTATTCGCGGGCGATGCTCTTCACCATGTCGCCGGGATTCACGTCGGGCGGGAGCACGTTGAAAGTGTAAGTCTCGATCTCCAGATGCGAGCAGTCGCCGCCGCGCAGTTCTTGGAAAAACTCGGGCGTGAGTTCCGCCGAGGTGGATTGGAGCGGACCGGCTCCGCCGAAGAAAAGCGGGACGTGAAAATGCACGCGCACGTATTTCACATCGGGAAAAGTCGGGATCTCGTTGAGCGCATCCGGGAGATCGAACCATGCGAAGCGCGCGCCCGTTTCGCCGAGTCCTTTCACCTGGTGCAGATAGACCGGCTCGATGAATTTTTTCAGCGCATCGAGGCTCTCGGGATCGGCGTCGGTGTGGAGCGCGGCGCTGAGCTGCACTTTGGAAATGCGGATGCCCGCGCCGCGATACGCGCGCCAGGATTCGACGAGATCCTCGAATTGCAGCGCGACGTGGCAGGTGTCAAAGCACACGCCGAGATGGCGGCGCATTAGCTCCTCGGACTGCGCGGGACCGCAGCCCATGATGCGCTGGAGTTCGTCGGTGCCCGCGCGCAGCAGGTAGTCGTTGTAGTAGGCGATCATCTCGGCGGTCGTTTCGAGAAAGCAGTCTGGCTCGGGTTCGAGGCCGAGATGGATTTCCTGGCCGGTGTCGTCGCGCACGGCGGCGAAGTAGGCGACGACAGCGGCGAGATTGCGCGCCATGATTTCCTTGTCCTCGACGGTTTCGATCCACGGCTTGAACGAACCGGGCACGGTGCTGATGCTGCCATCGACGGAGGGTGGGAGGAAGCTCGTGAAAATGTCCGCGAGCTGCATCGTGTAGTCGCGCCGTTCGGGCGTGCGCCAGTCGGGTGAATAGACGTTTTCCTTCACCGGACCCTGATGAAAACGGCCGTAGGGAAAGCCATTGATCGTAAATGGATAAAGTTGGTGCTCGGCGAAAAATTCGCGCGCCTCGTCGATGAGCGACGGATACTCGATGAGCTTCGACGCGGCGTGATGCGAGAGCCGCAGGCCGAGGCCGAACCATTGATCGGCGGCGACTTCCTGCTTCACCGCGATCGTCTTTTCGCGGATCGCCTCGAAATTATCCGCCCAGCTTTGACCCGGATGAATGTTCAGGCAGTAGGTGAGATGGAGCGGAGGAGTGTGCTGGACGATCATGCGCTGCGCTTCGAGAGGCTAAGTTCCATAATGGCGGCGTCCATCTTCGCAAGGTCGATTTCGTGGACTTCGCGTCGCGCGCCGAGGCCGCGCGGGAAGGTGACGGTGAGTTCGCCGCCGAGATGTTCCTGGAATTCGCGCAGCCCCGCGAAGATCGCGCGCTGGCCGGCGGCGTCGCGCGCGTCGAAGTCGTCGAACCACAGCGCGAAGCCGCTCTGCTGCAAGCCCGCGCGGATGCGGGTGAGTTCGTTTTCGTCAATCCAATTCATCGCCCAAGCGTAAATCGAGTCGAGGAGCACGCCGCTCGCGACCGCCTCGCCGTGGGAAATTTGGAAACCAGAAAGGAGTTCGAGTTTGTGCGCGGACCAGTGGCCGAAATCGAGGGGCCGCGCGCGTCCATATTCGAAAGGGTCACCGTTCGAGCGGATGTGGTGCAGGTGCATTTCCGCGCAGCGG
>JAYVRQ010000657.1:0-11887 GCA_043776145.1 Chthoniobacteraceae bacterium | reverse complement strand
TCGCGCGGCGTTCACCTGAAGGATCGTGGCGAGGACGATAAGGAGCGCGCTGCTGTCGTGATTCCACGCGCGGCCCGTGGTGAAGAAGAAGAGGGGATCAAGGACTAGCAGGATGACCGAGCCGACGGCGAAGGCGAAGCGGCGGGATTCCCAGAAAATCAGGGCGACGGTCGCGGCTGAGCAGAGGACGGAGACGATGCGCGCGACGAGGAATGGATGTTCGAAGACGCGGAAGAGCGCGGCGTAGAGGAAAACGAGGTTTGGGAGGTGGAAAAGGGGGAAGTCGCGGTAGGGCTGGAGGCCCTCGTAGGCGAGGGCGGCAGCAGGGGCGATGAATTGGTGCTCGTCGTGATTGAGATTCCGCCCCATCGCGGTGAGGAAGAGAAAAACGAGGACGGCTCCGAGGAAGGTGGCCGTGGCGAGGCGGCTCACGATTTTTGGATGTAAATGGAGAGGATCGCGACATCGGCGGGCGTCACGCCGCTGATGCGCGCCGCCTGGCCGAGGGTTTCGGGGCGGACTTTGGTGAGTTTCTGTCGCGACTCCGGGCGCAGGCTGGGGACGGCGTTGAAGTCGATGTCGATCGGAATGCGCTTGTCTTCGCGGGTGCGGAGTTTCTCGATGTCCGATTCCTGGCGGGCGATGTATCCGGCGTATTTGATGTCAATCTCGACGGATTCCCAGAGATCCGCGGAAAAGCCGGTGCGGATAGGATCCGGGAGGGAGGCGGCGTAATTGTCGGGGCGCTTGAGCCATTGGGCGAGTTTCGTTCCGTCATAGGCAGTCGCGGCACAGTGCTGGCGGAGTTGATCCAGAGAGCGGGCTTTTTCCTGAAAACGCTGCCAGCGAGACTCGTCGATCAGACCCACAGCTTGGGCGAGGGGAGTCAGGCGGAGGTCGGCATTGTCGTGGCGCAGGAGAAGGCGATGCTCGGCGCGGCTGGTGAACATTCGGTAGGGTTCGGGCGTGCCTTTGGTCACGAGATCGTCGATGAGGACGCCGATGTAGGCGTCGGAGCGAGAGAGCGAAAGCGGCGGCTTGTCCAATATCTTGAGGGCGGCATTCGCTCCGGCCACAAGCCCTTGTGCTCCCGCTTCCTCATAGCCGGAGGTTCCGTTGATCTGCCCGGCGAAGTAAAGATGCGGAATGCGCTTGGTTTCGAGCGTGTGAAAGAGTTGAGTCGGTGGAAAAAAATCGTATTCGACCGCATAGCCGGGGCGCATGATCTCAGCGTTCTCCAATCCCATGATTGTGCGAATGAAGGCGTACTGCACTTCCATCGGCAGGCTGGTGGAGACACCGTTCACATAATACTCCTCCGTGTGGCGGCCTTCGGGTTCGAGGAAAATCTGATGTTGTTCCTTCTCGGCAAACTTCACCACTTTGTCCTCGATGGACGGACAATAGCGGGGACCAACCCCTTCGATTCGTCCGGCGTAGAGCGGCGACTTGTCGAGGTTCGAGCGAATCAGATCGTGGGTTCGGGAGTTGGTGTAGGTCGTCCAACAGGGAAGCTGTTCCACATGGAACACTCCAGCGTCCCAATGATTGAGCGAGAAGATGTCGTGCGGACCCCGCGCGAGGGATTCCGGCAGGAAGGAGAACGGCTGAGGCGGTTGATCGCCGGGCTGCGGTTGGCATTTGGTGAAGTTGATAGTCCGGCCATGCAAACGGCAGGGTGTCCCGGTCTTGAAACGCCCCACCTCGAAGCCGAGTTGTTTCAGGCAGTCGCTCAAGGTCGAGACAGCATCGGCCATTCGTCCGCCCGGCTGATTCTGGAGTCCGACATGCAGCAGTCCGCGCATGAACGTCCCCGTCGTCACGACTACCGCTCGCCCCATCACTCGCAGGCTCATGTTCGTTTCGATCCCGCAGGCACCGAGATCATCGACCAAAACGCGGTCGATGTTCCCCTGCTTCAAATCGAGATGCGGCTGCCGCTCCAAGACTGCCTTCGCGCGGAATTGGTAAGCCTTCTTATCGCACTGAGCGCGTGGCGAACGTACGCTTGGACCCTTCTTGGCATTGAGCATTCGGAATTGGATGCTCGTCGCATCCGTGTTCAGCCCCATCGCTCCACCTAGCGCGTCGATCTCCCGGACCATCTGCCCTTTCGCTTGCCCGCCGATGGCCGGGTTGCAGGACATTTGCCCGATGGAATCCAGATTCTGCGTCAGCATCAACGTCTCGCACCCGAGCCGGGCACTCGCGAGCGCGGCCTCAATGCCGGCGTGACCAGCACCGATCACGATCACATCATACGTTTTCGGATAGACGAACACGATGATGTTCTACGTGGAACAAGGAGTATCGAGAATTCCCGCTTTCGCTCTTGGCAGCAACTCATCAAGCCGCGCCTGAAATTCCTTCCCCTGCAAATTCACACACCGCACTTCCATCCGCTCCGAAAACTCCGCCAACACCTGCCGACACGCCCCGCACGGACTCACCGGTTCCTGCGAATCCGCCACGATCACGATCCGCACAAATTCCCGCTCCCCCGCCGCAACAGCCGCGAACACCGCATTTCTCTCTGCACAAATCGTCAGCCCAAACGAAAGATTCTCCACATTGCACCCCGTGAACACCTTCCCGCTCGCCGTCTCCAACGCCGCCCCCACGGCAAAACGCGAATACGGCGCATACGCCATCCCTCGCGCCTCGAGAGCTTTCAGATGCAGTTTTTCAGGATTCATTCGCGCGATTTTATTGTTGTAAATAATTGAACGATAGAAACTTATATCATATCATTCGAGCCAGATATTTGATGTTGCAATGTCGGGTCAAATGTCGAAACTGCCGGGCTTGGTCACCCCTGCTCGTAACTATTCAGGAAAACTCATCGCTGTCGAGGGTTTGGATGGATCCGGCAAATCCACTCAAATCTATCTCGTGAAGCGCTGGCTCGAATTGGAAGGCTACCGCGTCTTCTTTACCGAGTGGAATTCGTCTGTCCTCGTCAAGAAATCCACGACTAAGGGAAAAAAGCGGCAACTCCTTACGCCGACGACGTTTAGCCTTATCCATTGCACGGATTTCGCCGACCGTTACGACCGCCAGATTCTCCCCCTGCTGCGCGCCGGATACATCGTGCTTTGCGACCGCTACATCTTCACGGCGCTGGCGCGCGATGCCGTCCGCGGGGTCGAGCGCGAATGGGTCGAGCGCCTCTACAGTTTCGCCGTTCACCCAGACATCACCCTCTTCTTCCGCACCGACCTCGAAACTTCGCTCCAGCGTATTCTGGAAGGTCGTCCACAGCTCAAGTATCACGAGGCCGGCCTCGACATGGGCTGGAGCACCGATCCTTACGAGAGCTTCCGCATTTTTCAGGGGAAAATCCTCGCACAATACGAGGCGATGATTGAGCCGTTCGATTTCACGGTCCTTGATGCGTCGAAGGAAATCCACGTCCAGCAGGCGGAAGTGCGCGCGCTCATCGCCGGGCGCATCGACCTGCCGGCATTTCGGAGGAGGCCCGAGTGAGCGTGGAGAAAACCTTCTTTGGCCGCCGCCCGCCGGAAGTGAGGGACGCCAAATTCGCGGGCAAACTCATCGTCATCGAAGGGGCCGACGGCTCCGGGCGCTCGACGCAAATCTCGCAACTCACGCAATGGCTCGAAGCCAACGGATTCGCCGTCCGGCACATGGGGCTGCGCCGCTCCCACCTTGTCAGTGAGGAACTCGAAGACGCCAAACAAGGCAACGTCCTCACCCACACCACACTCTCGCTTTTCTACGCCACGGATTTCTTCGACCAGCTCGTTCACGATCTCATCCCCGCGCTCCGGGCCGGCTTCATCGTGCTCGCCGACCGCTATGTCTATACGCTCATGGCGCGCGACCTCGTCCGCGGGGCCGATCGCGAGTGGACGCGCAACCTTTACAGCCCCGCCATCGTTCCCGATGCCGTCTTCTATTTCAAAGTCGGCGCGCGTCCGCTGATCGAGCGCAATTTTCAAAAGAATTCGACCCTCGACTATTGGGAAAGCGGCATGGACTTGGGCCTGTCGCGCGACATGTTCGATTCCTTCGTGCGCTACCAGCGCATGTTGCAAAACGAGTTCCAGCGGATGCACCAAGAATACGATTTCCAAGTCCTCAACGGCAACCTCCGCATCGAGAATCTCCAGCGCCAGCTCCGCACGAAAATCGGCGCGATGCTCGGCATCGGCGCGGGGGAGTTGGGAAAAGGGCTGCCGGCTGAGTCAGTCGAATCCGCCCCGGACGTGTAGTTAAGAAACGGTCTGCGCGGGCCGCACTTTTCCCAGGATGAATGCGGTGATCCCCACGAATGCCAGCGATGAAATCATCGACGCACCATTCAGCAGGGTGAGAATGTTGCCCACAGAATTGGGACTCACTATTCGACAAAGAATCGGGATGAAGAGTGAGCTTGCCATATGAAACAGTCCGTTCGCCAGAGCCACGAACAGGGCCGCGCGCCAGGGATGACGGGCAATGAAGTTCACCATCATTTGAATCCACGAATGTTGATTCACGAGGGCGCGCAGAGCGCAGAAAAACAGGCCAAGCATCACCAACTCCGTCATTCCGCACAAGGTCGCCAGCATCGTCTGATTCTTTGTGAATAAGCAGCCAAGCAATGTGAGTCCTATTCCCAAAACATGGAGCGCACCTTGCAAGGTAGTCCATCCGACCACACCGAGAACGAGCCACCACAGCGCGCGACGCGGCAGCAAGATGGACTCCGCTTTTTCAAACTCCGCCTCGATTTGCGCCAGGTTGCCGAGACGGCGCGTGGCGATCAGGAATGCCTCCGCGTCATCAAGGCCGTGCTGCTGAAGATCGGCGATGCTGTCGCGCAGATGGCTTCCGAGTTCGGCGATTTTGCCTGGTTCGAGATTGCCGCGCGCGGCGAAGTCGGCGGTCCAGCGGGCAAGGGCGGATGTCAGGTCAAAGCGGGGGCGGGATTCCATAGGGTGTCGAGGGTTTGATGCACGGAAAGCCATTGTTCGCGCTCAGTCTTGAGCGCCTTGCCGCCGGGTTTTGTGAGGCGGTAATACTTCCGCTGCCGGCCAGTCTCGGAGTCCTTCCACTGCGCTGCGATGAGCCCCTCGTCTTCGAGGCGATGAAGCACGGGATACAGCATTCCCTCGGTCCATTGCAATTCGCCGCCGGAAAGTTCCTTCACACGCTGAATGAGCGCGTAGCCATAGCTTTCCCCCTCGGCGAGGAGCGAAAGAAGCAGCGGGCGCGTGGAGGCGGCGACGAGTTCGCGACTGAGCATGGCGTGTCTATACATAGTGCAACAAGGTATGTCAACCGCATCTTGGAAAATCATGCGATTCATGTCCCAATTCCCGCTCGCTGCGCTGTGATACTGTGCTTAGAAAAAAATCCAAATCATCAAACAACTTATGAACATCAAAACCCGCATCCTCACCCTCACCACTTGTCTCATCGCACTCGCCGCACCCGCGCCGGTCTTCGCCGCGAAGGGCGCGAAAAAGGCGAACAAGGAAAAGCCGGCCGACAAGGCGGAACGCGCTGCGCGCCCCGGCGTGTTGCTGAAAAAATACGACACCGACAAAAACGGCGCGATCGACAGCACCGAAATCGAGGCGCTTCGCAAGGCATTCGACGCGGACAAGACCGGGCCTTTGAAAAAGCTCGATGCCAACAACGACGGGACGCTCGACGACAAGGAAGTCGCCGCCATCAAAGCGCACCACGCCAAGGGCAAGGCTGCGGCGGGGAAAGTCGGGAAGCGGAAAAAGAAGAACGCGTAAATCGCAGCGGCGGAGTCGCGACTGGAAATCGTGCGATTGCCTGCCATCTTCCACCACCTCCCGATGAAGACGCTCTCCACAATCCTCTTCGCCGCGCTGATCCCGCTGGGCGCGTCTTCGTTTGCCGCCCCACCGAAGGGCAAAAAGCCCGCGCCGCAAAAGGTGCCGCCTTCCGTGACGGTGAAAGACCTCGCGCTGCGCGAAGCAAAGAAGTGCGACGCGAATCACAACGGGAAGATCGACGCTTCCGAAATGACTGCATTGCGCATGGCGCAGTCGAAAAATCCGAAGAGCTATTTGTATCTCTTCGACGACAACGGGAACAAATATCTCGATGACTCGGAGATCGCGAAAATCCAGATCGGGCCTGCGAAACCGCCACTGGCTCACCACACGCAGGGAAACAAAAAAAAGAAGTAACCCGCCCGCATGAGCCATCCCGCCGACACTACGCTCGCTTCGCAAAAGCAATTGATGCTGCTGATGACTCAGCACCAGCGGCGGATTTTTTCCTACATCTACACGCTCGTCCCATCGCGCGCGGATGCGGAGGACATCCTCCAGGAAACGAGCCTCGTGATTTGCGAAAAATTCGGCGAGTTCACCATCGGCACGGACTTCGCGGCGTGGGCGTGCCAGATCGCGTATTGGGAAGTGCGGCGCGCGCGGCAGAAATTCGCGCGGGCGAAAGTGGTCTTCGATCAGGATGTCGTGGACGCGCTCGCGCAGACGGCCTCGGCGATGATCGACGAGGTGAGCGAACGCCACGAGGCGCTGGCAGGCTGCTTGAAAAAACTGCACCCCCGCGACCGCGAATTCGTGCTCGCGCGCTATGAACCCGGCTGCGGAGTCGAGCAGGCCGCGCAACGCTCGGGCCGCTCGATCGAGGCGGCCTACAAGGCACTCGGGCGCATTCGGAAAATGCTGCTCGATTGCGTGAACAATCAACTCACCGTGGAGGGCGCGACATGAATTTCAGCGACCAAGACCGAATCGAACTCAGCGATCTCTGCGGCGCGCTCGCCGACGGAAAGCTCGACGCGCCGCAGCGCAAACGGCTCGCCGAAATGCTCGCGACCTCGGAGGAAGCGCGCCGCTTTTACGTCCGCGCGATGTCGCTCTCCGCGAGCCTGCACGATTACGCGGGCGAGATGCAGTCCGAGGCTCCCGACGCGCCGCCCGCGCACGAGCGTCCAGCATGGACGCGCTGGGGCATCGGTGCGCTCGCCGCCGCCGCGGTGGTGCTCTCCTTCTGGCTCGGCGGCTTGTCAAAAAACGACGCCAGCACCGATGCGCTCGCCGTCGAGAAGGAGAACGATGAATCGGTGGCGCAGATTTCCGGCGCGAAAAATTGCCAGTGGCGCGGGGCCGCGTTGAAGCCCGGCGACGAGTTGTCGCGCGGCCAGCGGATCGAGCTGCTGAGCGGGTTCGCGGAAGTCACGTTCGACAGCGGCGCGCAAATCACCATCGAGGGACCGGCCACCGTCATCGTCAATTCGGAGTGGGAAGCCGCGCTCGATCGCGGCACGCTGAAGGCAGTAGTTCCCGACGAAGCGATCGGTTTTCGCATCGCGAATCCCGCGGTCGCCGTCGTCGATCCCGGCACGGAATTCAGCGTGGTGGCTTACCAAAGCGGAACGCGCGAAGTCTTCGTCACGAAAGGCGCGATCGAAGTTCAGTCGCGCGACGAGGCGGAGCGCGAGCAGCCGGGCCTCGTGCTGCGCGAAAATCAAGCGCGCCGTTTCATGGGCGGCGACACTTCCGAAGTGGGCGACCGCGATCAGAAACTCGCGCGGCTTTCCCGCAAGACGCCACTCGACCACCTCGTCCAGCCGGCGAATTACGTTCACTGGTCCTTCGACGAATCGAACGGCAGAGTCTTTCCCAGCACGGCGACCGGCGCGGCTGTCGGGGAAAGCAACGCGCGAGTTCGGGCGGTCAGCGGAACCGAACTCGCGGGGCTCCACACGCCGGGTCGCTTCGCCTCCGCGCTGCATTTCGATGGGACGCGGTTCGCGACCGCGCCTTTCGCCGGGCTCTCGAAACGCACCGCACGCACCGTCGCGCTGTGGGTGAAAGTGCCGCTCGACGCACCGCTTTCCGAAGCAGGCGCGATGCTCTCGTGGGCCTCGAACGCGGGTGGGAGCGGTATCGAGATCGGATGGAATCGCAACCCCAACTTCGGCGCGCTCGGCACGCTGCGGACAAAGGCGGGACGCGGTTCCTTCGCCGGAAGCACCCCGCTGCGCGACGGTCGCTGGCACCACATCGCCGTCGCGATGAGTCCGGGCCGCAAAGCCGATGCGATGCAGATTCGCCAGTACGTCGATGGGCGTCTCGAAGGCGTGTCCGCCAAACAGTACGCCAAACGCAACACCGCGCGCACAGGCACCGCCGCGCCCGACACCCTCTTCATCGGATGCGGCCCGGAAGGCCCGCGTTTCCGTGGGGAAATGGACGAACTCTTCATCGCCGACCGCGTGCTCGCGCCACAGGAGATTCGGTATTTGATGGACCACAATCAACCCATGCAAGCAGAGCCGTTGGCGGCAAACTGAATGTAGAACAAGCGTGCGGCGGCCGCCCCCGCTCGCGCAGATTCGCGCGATGCGTTTCCTCATCCCTTCCCTGGCGACCCTGCTCGCCGCCGCGCCGCTTTTCGCGCAGACCGTGCTCGTCGCGCCGTACGTCCAGCCGGGCGATGGCGCGACGCTCGCGGGCGCGGATGTGAAATCGCTCATCTGGATCACAGATCAAAAGCCCGGCGAATTCACCATCGAGTACGGCCTTGCCGGAACGCCGTGGCGCAAAGCAGTCGCGACGAAGACCGCGCTCGATTTTGGCCTTCCAATCAAGAAGCCCGCCGCGACGCCCACACCCGCCGAGAATCCCGCCGCCGATGCGCCGACGTCACTGGAGGATGTGAAAAAAGAAGCCGCCGCTTCGAGTTCGGTGCCCTTCGCGGACAAGGAGCAGCACTACTTCCGCTACGTGGCGGATCTGACCGGCCTGCCGTTCGACAGCAGCATCGGCTATCGCGTGAAGCTGGGCGCGAAGCTCGTGCGCGAGGGCGCGTTCAAGACGCGCGCCTCTGCGACGAAGCCAATCCGCTTCGTCGCCGTCGGCGATCTCGCGACCGGCAAGCCGGAGCAGAACGGCGTCGCGTGGCAGATGGCGCAGCAGAAGCCGGATTTCATGATCGCGCTCGGTGACATCGTTTATTCGCAAGGCCGGGCCGGCCAGTACCTGCACCACTTTTTCCCGACCTACAACGACGTGCCCAAGCCAGGCGAAAAGACGGGCACGCCGCTCATGGCATCGCTGCCGATCTATCCCGTCATCGGAAATCACGACATCGAGATGGCGCGGCTCTCCGCGTTTCCCGATGCGTGGGGCGCGTTCTATTTTTTCCGCGTGCCGCAGAGCGGGCCGGGACCGGGAACCTGGAACCCGGCACCTTCGAGCAAGCGCGACATCGACGCGAAATTCCGCACCGACGCGGGCACGCAGTTTCCGGCGATGTTGTGTTATTCGTGGGACGACGGCCCCGCGCATTTCATGGCGCTCGATTGCGGCACGCATGTGAAGGCGGACAATCCCGGCCTGCTCGCGTGGATCGAGCGCGACCTCCTTTTGTCGAAGCAGCCGTGGAAAATCGTCTGCTTCCACGCGCCCGCCTTTCACACCTCGCGCGAGCATTACACGCAGCAGAAGATGCGGCTGTGGGAGCCCGTCTTCGAGAAGTGTGGCGTCGATGTCGTGCTGAACGGGCACGTCCACAATTACCAACGATCGAAGCCGCTCCGCTTCACGCCCGTCGGCCCGCGCGACAAACGCGGACGGCAGAACGGCGACCTGAAACTCGACGAGACTTTCGACGGCGTGAAAGACACGACGCCCGAGGGCATCATCCACATCGTAAGCGGCGGCGGCGGGGCGGCGCTCTACAGCCAGGATTTTCCCAAGACGATCGCGTTTCTGCAAAAAACCCAGGGCGTAAACTACCAGCCGCTCACCGCGAAATACTTCGCCGCGAAACACTCGTTCAGCGTCGTGGACATCACGCCGGCGACTTTCAAATTCCGCCAGATCGCGATCAGCGGCGAGGAGGTGGATGCTTTTACGATCACGAAAGCCGCGCGCTGAAACAGCCGCGGAGCCAGCGCAATGAATTGACCGCCCCGCTCCGCATCGGCTACGGAAAGCGCGATGCTTTTCCCGAGGACATTTCTTCCCCTGCTCGCGCTTGCGTCTTTCGCGCACGCGGTCAATCCCCCCGCGCCGTTCAGCCGCGCGCCCTATTTGCAATTCGCCAGCCCGACGACGATGCACATCGTGTGGCGCACCGAGGGGCCGGTCGAGCCGATCGTGCGCTTTGGGAAAGACCCGGCGAATCTCGACAAGGAAGTGCGCGACGGAGCGATCGTCGCGCGCGCGGCGCTCGGGACGAAATCGCAAAAAATCCCCGCGCGCTGGGAGCCACTGCGCACGCCCGCGAACCTCGCGCTGCCGAAGCTCCACTCCGCGCCCATCGGCACTTTTCAATACGAAGCCGCGCTCAAGGATCTCGAACCCGCGACAACTTATTACTACGCCGTGTTCGACGGCGCGAAGCGGCTCACGCCGCAGGACGAATCGTTCCACTTCATCACGCACCCGAAGCCCGGTGTCGAACGGCCCGTGCGCTTCTGGGTGCTCGGCGACGGCGGCACCGGACGCGAGGCGCAGGCCGCCGTGCATGACGCGATGCGCAAGGCCGTGGAAAAGCAGCCGCTCGATTTCTGGCTCCACGTCGGCGACATGGCCTACAACACGGGGCGCGATGTCGAATTCCAGACGCGCTTTTTTGAAATGTACGAGCCCACCCTGCGCAACCGCGTTTGCTGGCCTTCGATGGGCAATCACGAGGGCTTCACCGCCAGCGGCAAAACCGGCATCGGGCCGTACTACGATGCCTACGTCGTCCCCACGCGCGCCGAGACGGGCGGCCTCGCGAGCGGCACCGAGGCGTATTATTCCTTCGACTACGCGCACGTTCATTTCGTCTGCCTCGATTCGCACGATCTCAGCCGCAAGCCCGGCGACCCAATGGCGAGCTGGCTGAAAGCGGACCTCGAAAAAACGAAAGCCGAATGGGTCATCGCGTTCTGGCACCACCCGCCTTACACGAAAGGCAGCCACGATTCCGATAAGGAAACCGACCTCACCGAAATGCGGAAGCTCATCATGCCGATCATCGAGGCCGGCGGCGTGGACCTCGTGCTCACCGGCCACTCGCACATCTACGAACGCTCGATGCTCATGGACGGCGCATACGCCACGCCCACATCTTCCGACAACGTCATCCTCGACGACGGCGACGGCGACCCCGACGGCGACGGCGCGTATCGCAAAAGCAAAGGCATCCACGCGCACGCCGGCACCGTGCAGATCGTCACCGGCAACGCGGGCGCGGCGCTCGGGCGCAGTGGCACGATGCCCGTCATGCGCCGCACCATCGTCGAGCACGGCTCCGTCATCATTGAGGTGAAAGGCGACACGCTGACTGGAAAAATGATCACGCGCGATGGCGCGGAGGCCGATGTTTTCAGCATCGTGAAACGCGGCCAGGTGACATCCGCGCCGCTCACGCTGCCGTGGATGCCGCCGGAATACAAAAAGGGCGACGGCGAAACTAAAAAGGTCGGCCTGCCCGTGGATCACAAAGTCGTCGTCGAGCCGGACGCGGAGTGGACCTACACTTTCGATCAGCCCGTGCGCTGGAAGGACTGGACGCAGCCCGGCTTCGACACCGCCGCGTGGAAAAAAGGCCTCGCGCCTTTTGGCTACGGCAAAGCGGATTTCCAAACCGACGTGCGTGAGATGCGGCGCCGCCACACGGTCCTTTACGCGCGGCGCGAATTCACCATCGCGCAGGCCGATCGCGTCACCGAAGTCAGCCTCGAGATCGACTACGCCGACGGCTTCATCGCCTACATCAACGGGCGCGAAGTCGCGCGCGCCAACATCGCGCGCAGCAGCGGACGCAACGCGCAGGGCGTGAAAAATCGGGACGCGCGGGGCATCGTCCAGATTCCGCTCACCGACGCGCTCAACGCGCTTCGCGACGGCGTGAACATCCTCGCCATCGAGGC
>JAYVRQ010000656.1:0-11897 GCA_043776145.1 Chthoniobacteraceae bacterium | reverse complement strand
AACGCGCCCTTGCGTGGCTGGCGCGGGAGCAAAATGCCGACGGTTCCTTCGAGGCTCCTGACAGCGCCCAACCCGCGGCGACCAGCTTAGCCATCATGGCTTATCTTTCAAAAGGACACCTGCCGGGCGAAGGGTTGTACGGCCAGCAGATCGACAAGGCGATCGACTATGTCCTGCGCTTGCAGCAATCGAGCGGACTGCTCGCGACCGGCGGTGATAGTTCCGCACTTTCCGTCGCGACCCAGTTCCAGATTGGGACGGTGCCTACGCCCGCGAAAACCGCCAATTACAACCATGCCATCGCCGGCCTGATGCTGACCGAAGTGTATGGCACGACCGATCGCACCCGTGCGGCGAAGCTAAAGCCGGCAATTGTCAAAGCGTTAAATTTTTCGCGGCGCGCGCAAACGCTGCCCAAGTCGGCTCCGGGGGACAAGGGTGGATGGCGTTACCTTAACGCCGCGGATTCGGACCTTTCAGTAACGAGCTGGCAGTTGATGTTTTTCCGCTCCGCTAGAAACGCCGAGTTCCCCGTCCCCAAAGAGTTCGTCGAGGATGCCACGGGCTACGTGCTTCGCTGCTGGCAGGATACCGAAGGCATCTTTTACTATAAAACGAGCGGCACCGACCGAAGGTGGAGCCGGGGCATGGTGGGAGCAGGAGTCCTGTGCCTGGCGATGGCCGGCCAACACCAAACGCGCATCGCCCAGCGCGCCGGGGATTGGCTGCTGACCCGACCGTTTCAGCGTTTCGGAGAGACAGTCGGCGGCGGTGATCGCTTCTTCTACAGCGCCTACTATTGCAGCCAGGCCATGGCGCAGTTGGGAGGAAAATATTGGAAACAGTTCTTTCCAAATCTAGTCAACGTGTTGCTGCAAAATCAGCAATCCTCCGGCGAATGGCCCCCGGAACCCTACGGCTCGGACCGGACGTTCGGGAATACTTACACGACAGCGATGGCGGTTTTATCCCTGACTCCACCCCTCCAGCTCCTGCCGGTTTATCAACGCTAGTGGACGCAGCAGGTTTCGTGGGACGGCTGGTTAATTGCTAGCAACCCTTTAAGTTCAGCGCGATGACCGAACTTACCGAACGACTCCTTGCCGATGCTGGTGGCTGGCAGGCGATGAAGGAAGCCCGCGCGCTTCACGAAATGGATCGCGTCATTGAGGCGGCGTGGGAGCCCCCGATGTTGGAGGGGCGCGTGCGGGCGGGGGAATTGGAATATCGCGCGGGGTTGCGGGTACTTTCCAAATCGAACGTGGAGAATCTCTGCACCTGCCGGGATTCGCGCCAGCGCGGGATGATCTGCGCGCATTCGCTGGCGATCGGGCTGTCGGTGCTGAAGCCGCGTCCCGCAGCGCGTCCGGCGGTGAGCGAAAGTGCTGCGCCGGAAAAGCGTGCGGCGTTGAATTTTGCCGATGATGGCGAGCCGTTCGAGCTGGCAATCGTGCTCCCGCCAAATCTCGCCGCCGCGTGGGAAAAGGACGCCGTGATGGTCGGGATCGAGGCGATCATTGGCGGGCGGCGTGTGCTGCTGTCGGCGGTCGATTCCGCGAAGCAATACCGGGCATCGGGAACCGATCGTCTTTTGGTGGAACAAATCGCCGCAGCGAACGGCGGCCCGCTGGCCGGGATGCTGGTGCTGCCGCGCGTCTTCTTCGCCGCACTGCTCAGCGCGCTGGCCGGGCATCCGCGCGTCACTTTTGGAAAAGCGACGCGCGCGACCATCTCCGCAACGCCGATCGAGAAGCCCGCCATTGTCCCGGAAGATGCGCATATTTTATCCAACAGCGCGGACGCCTGGTTGCTGAAGGACAATGGTTTAACCCTGCTTCTTCCTGATTCTGCGGAAGCCAGAATTGGCACTGGAAACCGTGTCATCATCGCGCAGAGCGGTGCAGCACCGAAGTTTTTCCTCAAGATCGAAGGCTCCCTAAACCATCTCGCCGCTGAACTGGAATCCCGCACTGAGGACAGGCGCACGACGCTGCCCGCCAGCCGCACCGGGCATCCAGCCGAGCAGGCCGCCGTTCAGCGGTTGCTGGATGCGGGCTTTGCGCCGCCAAATCGTGACGGCCAGTTCATCCTCAAGGGTGAGCCGCGCATCCTCGCGTTTTTCGCCACGGAACTGCCGCGCTTGCAACGCATCTGGACCGTCACCATCGGCCAGCGTTTCAGCCATGTGACACGCGATGTCGAGCGCGTCGCGCCGCGATTCGAGGTGAAGAGCAGCGGGGAAAACTGGTTCGATCTCAGCGTCGATCTCGCCACGCCATCCGGCGAACGCTTTTCCGCCGCGGAGATTCAACGGCTTCTGCAATCCGGTCAGCGTTCCGTGCGACTCAAGAATCGCAAGCTCGCGATCTTCGACACGTCGCTGCTCGATGAATTTCAGGAAGTCCTCCGCGACTGCGACCCCAGCCAGCGTCAGCCCGGACTTTACCGGATGGACGCGCGGCACGCGGCGTATCTCGCGGAATTTGCAGATGGGCAGGGGACCGCCGTCCAAGCTCCGCCCGATTGGAAAAAGTGGACGAGCGGAGGCGAATCCGAGACAGCGAAGCCCTTGGAGTTTGGCGATTTGGAAGACGTGCTGCGGCCCTACCAGAAAGACGGCGTGAACTGGCTGTGGAGATTGATGGCGAGGAATTGGTCCGGCCTTCTTGCGGATGAAATGGGCTTGGGAAAGACGCTCCAGATTCTCGCGCTGATCCGCGGCATCCCCGGAAAGCATCTCGTCGTCTGCCCGTCATCGCTCATCTTCAACTGGCAGCGCGAGGCCGCGCGTTTTGCGCCCGATTTGAAAACCGTCGCGGTCGTCGGAAATGACCGGGCAGAAGTGCTGCGACAGAATGCCGGTCTGTATGTCACGAGCTATCCGCTGCTACGCCGCGACGCGGCCCTTTACCGCGACCTCGACTTTGAAACCGTCATCCTCGACGAAGCCCAGCACATCAAAAATCCCGACAGCCAAAATGCCCAGGCCGCCGGCGTGATCCGCGCGCGTCATCGGTTCGCGCTAACCGGCACACCGATCGAAAACTCCATCCGCGACATCTGGTCGCTCATGCACTTCCTGATGCCCGGCTATCTCGGAAAGCGGGAGGACTTTCGTGACCGCTACGAGCGGGAGATCGAAAGTGAACCCGGCGGCGCAACCCATCGGCGACTGACGCAGCGATTACGCCCATTCATCCTGCGCAGGACAAAGCGCGAAGTCTTGAAGGAACTTCCGGATAAAATCGAGCAAGTCGCTTATTGCGAACTATCTGAAGAGCAGCGCGATCTCTATTCACAGATCTCCGACAGCACCCGCCGACAGCTCTCCGAACTTGCGGGCAGCGCGGACCGAAACCGCACCCGCATGACCATGCTCACGGCATTGCTCAGACTGCGCCAAACGTGCTGCGATGTGCGCCTGCTGCGTCCCGACAGCGAGCCAAGCGCCGCATCGGGCAAGCTGGAAATGCTCCGTGAATTGCTTTCCGAAGCTATCGACGGCGGCCATCGCGTCCTCGTTTTCAGCCAGTTTGCGACCATGCTGCGGTTGCTGCGGGATGCCTTGGAGGCGGAGGGAATCGCGACCTGCCACCTCGACGGCCAGACAAAGAATCGGAGCGAAGAAGTGGACCGATTTCAAGCTGGCGAGGCACCGGTATTCCTCATCAGCCTCAAAGCTGGCGGCACCGGCCTCAATCTGACCGCCGCCGACACCGTGATCCACTACGACCCGTGGTGGAATCCGGCCATTGAGTCCCAAGCCACGGATCGCGCCCACCGGATCGGCCAGCAAAAAGTCGTCACGAGCTACAAACTCATCGCGAGGAACACGGTCGAGGAGAAGATTCTGACCCTCCAGCAGCGGAAAAAAGCCGTCATCGCAGCCAGCTTGGAAAGTGAAGAGCCGCTCATGGAATCGCTGACCCACGACGAAATCAGCGAACTGCTTTCGTAGCTCAACACGAAGCGCCCACGGAGCGGAGGATTCCTCGGCACCCGCACCGGGAGCAGGCATGGGAGCAGGCATGGGAGATGCACCAATAACTATGTATCGCAGTGAGGAAGCCAAGGGGCGGGCACTTCCATTCACAAGTTATTCACAACCCCTTAAAAGGCACAGCGGATAGCGATAACTATTAACATAATACAATATATGTCATATAAAATATGAGGGTGCCGAGCGAAGCCGCTTCGATGTGGCGACGGTTCCCATCGACTACGTGACGAGGAAAACCCGCCGGGCTTTGGCGTCCGCTCTTCAACTCGTCGAGGCTTGTTGGAAGGACATCCCGCATCACGAGCAATGGCGCGCGGCGCGCGGCTATTTGATCGAGATCATCGGCGACATTGACCATCTCGCGCGGCACGCCGCCGCGCTCTACGTGCCCGGCGTCGGACATGCCGCGCGGGAAGCTCGCGCCATCAACCAAGGCGGTGAAAACGCCACGCGCCCGCGAACTGGCCACGTGCCGGGCGCGGCGCGTGGCGAACCTGCCAGCCTGCTCCCCGCTCCCGTTCCCACAGCGAAGCGAGGACTCTGTGACGCGCGCTCGCGCGATGAACTTGTCATAGCTTCATATCTGCACGCCGAAGGAGAAGGCGGCGAAGCCGCTTCCGCTTCCTTGTCTTTTTGTAACAACTCAATAGGGCAGCCGGAAAAGCCGGACAAGCCGGGAATCGTAATCACAGAGAAGATGATGGCAAAAGCCGTTCGCGCAGCACTTTGCGCATTGGGAATGAAGCCCGAAAAGAAGCCGCGAAAAAAATCAGGATTGCCAAAATGCCAAGCGGCTTATAAGCCGGAAAAATGTCGGATGAAGTCATCTCAGCCTACATGGCGAAAATCGGCAGAAAGGGAGGCCAAGCCGTGAGCGCGAAAAAAGCCCGTGCCGCGAAAAGGAACGCCGAGAAGCGTTGGGCCAAGGTCCGGCGCGCAAAAGCCCGCGCAGAGGCCAAGGCGGCGCAGGAAGCGGCGTCTCGCGAAGCTCCGGCGAAGCGCGGGATGGCGAGCATGTCGCCGTGGAAAGGACTGGATGACGAACCGAAGGTCGTCCCGGTTCGAGTCGAGAAAATGCCGGGACGAAACGCCAAATGTCCATGCGGTTCCGGTCGCAAGTATAAGCAATGCTGCGGGTTGTCCCCAAAAAATCCCACGTCACCACGCGGCATATAATAAGTTTATGGATTCTCTCGACACCGAAGTTGAAAATTTGTGGGAGCGCACGAAGGAAAGGCTCGCAGATTACGTGGAGGAATACGAAGCCGCGCGGACGGAAGTTCACGACTACTTGGAACCTTCGGATGAGCCGGATTCGTGGGACGTGAAAGGCAAGATCGTGACCGTCGATGTCGCCGTGCTCGCGCTGCATTTGATGGCCGCGAAACTGGCGTTCAAGACGTTCCCGAACGTGCTGCGCATCGCGCTCGGCAAGGCGATAGGCTGGCTCAGAAGTTACTCGGACAAACTTGCCGAGAAGTATGCCGAGCAGTCGCGTCCCGGACGGAAGGGAGTCATCACGGTGATGGAGGCCATCATCGCTCAGTTGCAGGAAGAATCCTTGCAGCGCGAGATAGAGCGGAAGATACGCGAAACCTCGCTCAACTTTCGGCGCGACCTTCACCTTGCCTACCTTCCAACCAAGCCGGGAAGAAGGAAGACCAAGGAGGTAGTGAGCAGGCACAAAGCCAAACGGCAAAGGAGGCCAAACAAATCATGGCGAAGCCCCAGGTAGAAGCACTGTTGAAGCAAGCCGAAGAGCTTGAGAAGGCTTTGGAATCCGTGACGGGAACGGAAGTGCCGAAGTCATTGAAGGAAGCCCGCGAAACCGCATGGGAGCTTGCTCCGGCGGCGATTGAGGTTGGCTGGCTCGTTCACTATCCGCGCGAGCAAAGGGGTCTGGACAAGACGCGCGTGATGAGGCTGGATCGCGCTTTGGAGATCATGGAAGCCTATGAGGAATCCTTGGTTCAAAGGCATGTGAAAGACCCTTCGCAAGTCATGTTCCGAAAGCTGCGCAGGGCAAAGGCCGCGGCCATGTTCATCAAGGAAAATGCGGGCCTGTTGTGGGATGCGGTCAATGAAGTTTTCGAGAACTACCACAACTTCATCGACATCATTCTCGACCTTCCGAATTTGATAGCCAGAGTCATCGACGCGCTCATCAGTGTTTCGCTCAGGACGATCATCCAAATCCTCACGATGCTGGTCGCCGCTTCATCCATCGGCGTGCTTAATCTCGCCATCGTCGATGTAATGAAGTCGCGCGACGAAATGGCCGCGAAGATGCGCAAGGCCGCGTTCCCGCAAAGGCACGGAAAAAGGTATCGCAGAAGAAAGGTGGCGCGGCTATGAGTTGTCCATGCTTCCTGCCCCGTGGATTTGCAAGAATGGCCGTTTGTGGAGCGCCCCGCCGTCTCGATTTGGCCGGTCGAGGTTGCGTAGAATTCGGCGCGAGCGGAGCCAGGTCGAACGCGATGGTTCACCGCCAGCCGGTTCCCTGCTCCATTACCTCGGCTGGAAGCCGAAACGGAAAGGTGGAAATGGCATGAGAAGCCGCGATTTGCGCCCGCGAAAACCCGATTCTACCCATACAATGGGTAGCGTCGATAGTTCGCAAATCGCACAACGGATTGATGATAACGGCTCGCTACGTATATGTCATATAAAATATCCGGGTGTCGGTTTCGCTTCGTTATGGAAATTCAACATCGTCATCGAAATGTGAAGCGAGGCCGTGAGCGCATGATTGTCCCACCGCTTGCTGTAAGCGAGGGTCTTGCGGGCGTTGCGCTTGTTCTGCTGGCGCACCGTAAGGAAAAACCTTTCAATATGGCAGACTGTGGAGGTGCGGAGATTCGGATTGCCCGCAATCTTCTCGCGATGCACGCCGACTAAAGAGTTCGTTTTGTATCTCATCCACTCATGCCCTTCCGCACTGCTCTTGGCGAAAATCTTATGCTCCTGCGCGCGTAGTCGGCCCGCTCGCCGAAAGCGTCGGCAACGGCCATCGTGTAGCTGTTGAGCGGATCACTTGTAATTTGCACCCGGCCTGATATGCGCGCCGCAAGATCGCCAGTGAAATCTGCCGCCGCGCGCGCTGTGCGCTTGCCCGTCCGCCAATTGACGATCACTTTTGATTCAGGATCAATGCTCGCCCAAAGCCAGCAATCGCCGCGGTCGGGATGAGCCGCCTTTTCCTCTTTGCGCTCATCCGCTCCTTGTGTGTGTGGACGTACGCCCATTGCTCGTCGAGTTCCAGCCGCTCCACGCTGAGATTGCGAAAGTTCCGGTTGTGCCAATCCTCACACGCGCGGCCCACTTCGCGCAGAAAGCGCAGCACGTTCGGCTTGCCCACTTTGAACATGCGGACAAGTGAATTGACCGCCACGCCTTCGCAAATTGCGGCAAGGATGACGGCTCTTTTGGCGGCTGGGATTCGGTTATACATGGCGTGTTGACTTGCATGATAAATGTTTTCAATCAATGAATGAACCATCCGCACGCGGAGGAAAGCGCGACGGCGCTGGACGCCCTGCGCTCGGGAAAGAGCGGTTCACCGTCACGCTGACCGCCGCGAGCGTCGCGGAGGCGAAGGCTAGGGAGAAGAACTTTTCCGGTTTCTTAGACCGGCTGCTAGCCGCGTGGCTGAAGCAAAGGACTTGATTAAATGCGTATCGCGACTATACTGCAAAAAGAAATCGGAGGAGCCGTGCGCAAACACGACCCCTCCGACCGACTACCTCAGCCCTGACAGAGCTTCTGCGTTGAACTCTCCTGTCAGGGCTGTTTTTCACCGCGGACCATCGGAGCGGCAATCGCTGCCTCCGAGGGCCATGTTTTTAACAACATTTCACGCCTCCTTTCTTGGTTGGTGCAGAAATCATTTCGCGGCGTCCTCTACAATAAGCTGAAAACTCAGCCACTTTTGGATTCGATCCAATTCGGCGGGACTGACCGTTGGCGGTGCGTGAAGTTTCACCATCCGCGAACCGTCAGGCGCGAGAAGAAGGGTGGCAACGCTCATTTTCGGGCCGCCGGCACCGCCATCATCGTGATGTTCCGCGTTTTCCTCGGTTGGTTTGCCGGTATTGGCCGCCCGAGGCCGCCGCGCCTTGCGCGTGCCGTTCCCGCCACCCCTGGCACCGGGTTCAAGATGTTTTGCCAGTGGAATACCTGCATCTTGTGCTCCCGCTACGAAAAACGAGAAGCACTTATTTACCGTTTCTCCGGTAAGGTCTTGTTCCCGAAATTTTTCGTGAAGCATTCCGGCAGTGGCAGTCGTCAAATCTACATCTCCGATGATCGGCGCATATGCTTCGGTGAATATCGCCTTCCAGATTCCCTTTCGATCTTCATCGCTGCTCTGTGCAAGCTGCTTGAGGCAAGGGGTTGGAGTCTTTCCGTCAACCAGCCCGAAAAAGCGGAGCGCGGACATTAGGAAACTTTGTGCCGACCCACTTTGGCCGACCATAAATGGGTGCGTCGGATCAATTCGGGCGGGGATCAATTCTTTTATACTTCCAAGGAAGTTTTTGAAGGTGCCGTATGAAACATACGGCGGCTTGATTTTGGATTCTTCATTCATATGCGGGTCTGATTTGGCGCATAATGCGCGAGGCTGCTTATGCGGTCAACGGATTTTTTTTGACTATTTGTGGCGTATAATCGCCGCATAAATGAAATTCTCCCCATGAATTCATTTTTTTAAAAAGGCCAAAGAGTATTTGCCTCCGATATTGATGGGCGTCGTCACGCTCTTGTTGTGTGGAAGGAGGCCGGAAAAGCCGTCTTTCTTGCCACCGAGACGCTTTTCGAGGCGCTGTCGCGCGGCGATACAAGCCGCTGGCCTGTAGCCGTTCCAAAAACGGATGTAAGGCCCGTCTCAGCGATCCGCTGATTTCTTTTCGCGAGCTTTCGCCTCACGAAGCTCCCGCTTCGATTCTTCGCTCACCAGCAAATCCTCGCCGCGAACCGGACGCGAGCCCGTGACCTTCCGAACGAGAGCGGCAGCCGTTTGATTGGCGTCGAGCGGTGCGAGCTTGCGTTTGGACATTGGGGGGAACATCCTTCAACCCGCCTAAAACTCCAAGATCAAATCAAATGAAAACACGATACCTCCTCCTTGGCGCACTTGCGCTGAACCTGTCAGCGATGGCAGATGAACCGAAACCCATTACGCGCGGCTCAGAAGTGCTCGCGTGCGTAGCCGTCGCGAATCTTCCGAAGGGAGGGAAGTGGAGCCTTCCTGAAATGAAGGCGGCGAATGACGACCTCAAGGCGATGATCGGAAAACCGGGATCCTTTAGGCTCAGGGTGGGTAACCCGCAACTTTCGGGCAGTGGCGCGTCGATGATCGGCGTCACCGACATGGTCCGCTTTCACGGTGTGAATGTACAGTTCCATTTTCGTTGTCAGTTCGCGGCAATCGAGACGGTGAAAAATATCAAAGCTGATAATTTCGTGACTGTGAACGGGACGATTTCCGCTTGCGGACTCACTAGCGAAACGTTGCTGCAAATCTCAATGAAGGACTGCGTGCTGAAATAACTTAATTTCCATACCTCAAAATACCATAACGAAGCGAAACCGACACCAAGTATGGGCGTGTAGGTCTTCGTGAATACGCGCTGTTCCGTGACATTCGCCACGGAGAACGCTGCTTCAAACTGAGCTTCGATCTTCGCGGCAAAATGCCGGCCGATCATCAAGACGACTTCCTCCAACGTCCATACGTGACCCGCCACTCCCTCCGCAACCGCTGGCGAGGTTTTGATCGTCGAATGCTTTTTGCAGATCGTCACCGAACCCTTTGCTCCGCGTGGAGTAAAATGGTGGAGTCGGTCAGCGGTGTGCCATCCCAAAGCGGCTGCGCAAAGTGACAGATGGGAGATGGAAAACCCCTCGTCTTCCATCGCCATTCATATTCTGGCAAGCCGGCCGGAAAATCACCAGTCAACAACAAGGCAATGGCATGATTCCAACGCGCGCCGGCCAAGCCAGGTTGGAGTTGGATGGCGGCGCGGTAGGCGGCGATCACCTGCTCCAGTTGTCCTCGATTCCTGAGAGCCGCGCCAAAGTTGGAGTAATAAATCAGCGCAGTTGGGATTCCGTTGAATAGCCTTCCCAATCCACTCCACCGCCACATTGCTGCGGCCCGACTGATAGGCTGCCACACCCAAGAAGTGCATGGCATCCGCACTATCGGGCTCCATCGCCAGGATTTTCCGATAGATTCCCTCCGCCTCTGCAAACCTTTCCGACCGATGGTAGTCAAATGCGACTTGGAACGCTTGATCTATAGTCATTCCCCTACCCTATTTAGTTAGTTCTCGGCAGACAGTGGCTGAGCATTTCTTCTCCAGATCGAGCAGCAATCGCTTTCGCCAAACGCCGCCGCCGTAGCCGCTGAGCGCGCCGTCCTTGGCGATCACGCGGTGACAAGGGATGAGAATGCACACGCGGTTCGTGCCATTCGCGCGGGCGACAGCGCGGACGGCGTTCGGGTTTCCGATGCGGTGCGCGAGAGCGTCGTAGGAAATCGTGGTGCCGTGCGGGATGCGGCGCAGCTCGCGCCACACGCGCTCCTGAAACTCCGTGCCGAGCGCGTGGATCGGCGTGGTGAAATCGCGCAGCTTCCCCGCGAAGTAGCGCGCCAGTTCGTCGCGCAGACTTTCCAAATGCGCGTGTTCGCCGGGGACCACGGCGCAGTCGTAGCGTTTGCGCATCGTCTCGTAATTCGTCTCCAGCATTCGCCGGTCAGTGAATTCCAGCAGGCAGATTCCCGATTCGGTCGTGCCCGCGAGGATGCGTCCGAGCGGGCTCTCGATCATCATGGTGACGATGCAGCGTCCGTCGCGGCTGCGTCCCGGCGCGTTGCCGAACGTCTTCCCAAACGCCTCGCGAAAGCCGCTGTGCGATGCGTAGCCGTGGCTGAGGATCACGTCGTCGAGCGGCGTGCCCTCGCGGATTTGTGTGAAGGCATTCGCCAGCCTCCGCCCGCGGCACCAGGCGACGAAAGTCATCCCGTAATTTTCCAAAAACCAGCGCCGCGCGCGCTCCGGGCTGATGCCGAGCGCGCGCAGGTCGGCGGCTTTCAAACTGCCATCGGGCGACGACTCGACGCGCTGCTGCAACTCCGCGACCCACGCCGGCGGCTCGCCATTCACCGCCAGCGGCGCGCAGCGTTTACACGGGCGGTACCCGGCGAAAATGGCCTCGCGCACCGTTGGAAAAAATTCGACGTGCTCGGGCTTTGGCCTCGATGGACACGATGGACGGCAGAAGATGCCGGTTGTGCGCACGGCGTAAAAAAACAATCCGTCGTAGCTGGAGTCGCGCTGGTGAAACGCGCGCTCCATTTCATCGCGGGGCAGCGTGGTGAATTGAAAATTCATGGCGCGATCAATCTACACGTCCACTCCACCGAAATTGCGACGCCACATTTTCTGAAAACACAGCGGCGCGGCGTCACTTCACATGCGGCTTGGGAAACCCGCCCGTCCACTTCTCCCGCAATTCATTCAGCGCCGCCCGGCATTCCTCTTCGTAAAGAAAGCCTGGGATGCTCACGTTCTCCTGCGTGAAGCGCCACTTCCGCAGCCGGTGCTGAAAGATGCGCCGTCCCGTGAAATCCGGCTCGCCGAAGGTGTAAGGCAGCAGCTCCACCGGAAAAGGCGGCATCGCGTAGCTCTGCCCCAGCTTGCGCCAGGCAAAGTAAAACGTGTCCTGATCCCCGTGCAGATGGCGAAAGTAAAAGTCCGAATGCCGGTTGTAGTGCAGCACCAGTTGCAGCGCGCGCCACGAGCGCGCCTTGTCCACGAGCAGTTGCCCGCTGTTCAGCGTCACCTCCTCGCGATACGGCACGCCCATGATCTCCCACGCCGCGCGTTCCGGC
>JAYVRQ010000655.1:0-3437 GCA_043776145.1 Chthoniobacteraceae bacterium | reverse complement strand
GCTGCCGTGATGTCATCATCCGGAATGGCTTTGATGTGATTGTAGCCATTGCGCAACGCGCCGCGCAGCTTCTCCAGCGCCTCCTGCACCTGCACCGACGCACCCACCTTGTCCCCGGCCGCCATCGTCGCCGCGGCATTGGTGCTCTTGGACGCCGCCAGCCGCGAATCGGCCACTGTCCTGAGAAATGCGGGCAGTTTGAAGGGATCATTGCTGGCGCGGGAGTTATCCACTTGGACGATAAGATCACCAGTTTCGACCGCGGCGAGAGTGAGAGTGTCAGACATAGGGCTTTGGAAGTTGAAAGATTCAAGTTCTTAGCAGCCGCGATGCCACACTCATCGTGTCGTGCGATTTTCCGAGCGCTCTCTCTGTAAAAAGGAGCTTCCCGTCTCGTTCCGTCTTGAAGTGAACGCGCCTTCACCAGCCACGGGCACGTTCCGCTCGCCTTTGGGGGCGGTCGCAAATGTGACCGGAAGCTTCCGGCGTCGATTGAGACCGGTCACAACTGTCGGCGGAAACATCCGGTTTCATTTGCGACCGCACACAAACCCGCCGGCCATCTTCCCGCGCCCTTTGCGACCGCCCACAAACGCGCCCGGAACGTTCCGGGTGCATTTGTGAGCGGTCGCAGTTTCAAGGAGCGACGACATTCCTCTCGCCGCTCCTTGGCCGCACTGCGCCCTCGTTGGGCTCTCGTTCCCAAGCACTTGGGAACGCACTTTTCCCCGAAGCTCCGCTTCGACACGCTGCGCCCATGCGCAGCCGCGACCACGCCCGCGAGCCCGGTTGCGGGTACTTACAACGCAACTTCGTGCCCAAGCTCCCGCTTGGGCACGCACCTGTCTGCGAAGCTCCGCTTCGTCGCGCGGCGCGATGGCGCGCAGGCTGCGGTACCGGAACGCCACCGCTGGCGCGGTGCGACGGACGAAGCAGAGCTTCGAGGACAAGTGCGTTCCCAAGCAGGAGCTTGGGAACGAGTGAAAAGGGCGCGGCTCAAGCCCGCCGCGCGCGGCGGGTGAGCGCGGTGCCGAGCAGGGCGAGTCCGAAGAGCGCCGTGCCGGGCTCGGGGACGGCGGAGGCGGTGGAGAAGGCTCCCTTGGTGCGCTGGTCAAAGCCGAGTGTCGCCGGGTTGGCGGTGTTGGGGGTCGGCTTTACGTCCCGGTTTGAGTAGTCGAGTTCGTAGGTGAAGTTGTGGCCGAAGGCGAGGGTGTTGGCCGGCAGCGTGATCGCGGTGGTGGAGGACGGGAGAAAGTTTTGCGAGAAGACGAAGGAATTCAGCGTGGTGTCGAAGATATTCAGGAAGATGAACGACGAGGAGGCGGTGGGGCCTGCGGTGAAGGGGCTGAGATGGAGGGTGAAGGGGTTGGCCGCGTTCATCCCTTGCAGGCTGACGAAGTCGGTGCCGGTGAGGAAGGGGGCTCCGAGCGGGAAGTCGTCGGCGAGGTAGGGAAATGTGGTGGTGGCTGCGGGGTTCGTGTTGAATTGGTAGGGGCCCGTGGGGAAGGTGCCGTCCATCGCAGCCTTGGTGGCGAAGAGGCCCGTCTGGAAATGGAAGTCGGTGGGAGTGTTGACGGGCAGGAGCAGTGGAGAGAAGGCGCCGGGAAAGGTCATCGTGGCCGAAGTGAAGTCGCCCGCTCCCGTGGAATGCAAGTCCACGGAGTAGAATGCGCCGGTGGGCGTGGTGGTGTTGCCGTTGCCGGTCTGCGAGTAGGTGAGATTGCGGAAGGCTTCCACGAAATCGACTCCGGCCTTGGCGGCTGGCGCGGCGAGCAGAAAAAGCGCGACCGGTGTGGCAAAGGTGGCGCTGAGGGTGAGCGATGAGGTGTGCATGATGGATGATGTGGTGCGTTAAGATTGAGAAGGTGCGCACTGGCCAGCGAAGCCGAACGGCAAATGCGCTAATCAATCTGTTGTATTAGTTTCCGAGAGTCGCGGGAAGAGCCGCGATGCTGAATAATGCGTCCTCCTTTGTCCTACGCCCGGAGGCGACGCCCGCCCCTCGCTCCCAAGCTCCGGCTTGGGAACGCACTTGTCCCCGAAGCTCTGCTTCGACACGCTCCCGCCATGCGCAGTCGCTACCATGCTCGCGAGCCCGACCGGAGCTATTTCGTCACCTCCACCATCGTCGAATGGCTCCCCGTCTTTACCACCACCGCCTGCTGCGACATCGTGGTGCGTTCGCTCGAATACTGTCGCCAGCACAAGGGGCTGGCGATCTATGCGCGGGAAAGGGGTCGCTTCCAGAATTTCGCTCTTTGAACTCGTTCCCAAGCTCCGCTTTGGAATGCCGTTTGGAGCGAAGCTTTGCTTCGCAGGCGGGGTGTCATCGCGTGGGCCGCGCGTGCGCGGATCATCCGTGCGCGCTCCGCTTGCCCGCAGACGCCCCCTCCACGCGAAACGCAGCTTCGCCTGATGGGCATTCCCAAGCGCAGCGCAAACAAGGGAAAAGCGTTGGCAGTGCATGCCAAGCCGGATAACCTCCCGCTGCATGAGCACATCCGCTTCTACATCTCCGGACGAACTCCGCCCGCTTCTGCATCGCACGGTGGACACGCTCGACGACGTGGAACTGGAAACCGTTCACCGTGTCATCCTGAGGATGCGGATGGAGCAGTCGCTCAACCGGCTCGATACCACGGCGGATGAGATGCGCGAAAAAGGCGTGATGGATCGGCTGCCGCAGATCATCGCGGAAGTGCGGGCGCGGCGGCAGGCGGCGCAGGCATGACGGTCTGCATCGACACCAACGCACTCATCCAGCTCTTCGGAAAGCGTTCGCGCTTTCGCGCCATCGCGGTTGCCGTCATGGATGGACACGTCGAACTCGCCGTCTCGACCTCGATCCTTCTCGAATACGAAGAAGTCGCGGCTGCGATGTACGGTCCGGCCTTTGCGCGGGAGGTGATGGACTTCCTCGAACTCGGTGTCGCCGCCGGTTCGGTGCGGCACTGCGACCCGCGCTTCCATTTCCGCCTCATCGTCGCCGATCCCGACGACGATATTTTCGCCGATTGCGCCATTGCCGCCGCGGCGAGCTACATTGTGACGGAGGACGGTCACTTTGAAGCTATGCGAAACTCTGGTTACCAGCCCCAGCCCATTACGCCGGAGGAATTCATTCGGCGCTTTCTGCCGTAACTCGAAAGGCTCGATCTTCAGTGCCTTTGCGCGTGAAAGAAGCCGCCGGTCTTCACCCGGCACTCGCCCGCGAAGCTGCGCGTCATCGCGCGCTGGCGGAGGAAGCCATCGCGTCGGCCCCGTCTTTCCCCGCCGGGCGCTTCGAGGGGCGCGGGATTGTGATCTGCGCGAGTGGGCTGCGGTACTTTGTCTGCGCCTGGATTTGTGTGCGGATGTTGCAGCGGCTCGGGTGCGGGCTGCCGATCGAGTTTTGGGCGCTGAGCGAGGATGACTGGACGCCGGAGATGGAGCGGCTG
>JAYVRQ010000654.1:0-11908 GCA_043776145.1 Chthoniobacteraceae bacterium | reverse complement strand
TTTAATTTGATTTCCGAAAAGAAATAGTTTCCATGACCGAACTGTCCGGTCAGAAAAACCTACGACTCGCAGGGGGCGCTGGCAGCGCACGATGCAATTCTACGAAATCTAGCGGCGGAGCTAAGCCCGTTGCAGGCACGCGCCGCTGCAATCGGTAGGAAGTTATCGGCCTGGCTTGGGACACATTTATCTCAATCGCGCAAAATGTGGCAGGTATAGCCGCCGGGATTTTTAATGAGATACTTCTGATGATACTCCTCCGCCGGATAGAACTTCGAGGCGGCCGTGATCTCCGTTGTGATCGGGCGCTTGAACTTTTTCGCCTCCGTCATTCGGGTCTTCACGCTTTCGGCGGCCTTGCGCTGTTCCTCGCTCGTAAAGAAAATGGCCGAACGATATTGGGTACCCACGTCGTTGTGCTGCCGATTCAACGTCGTAGGATCATGCATCCGGAAAAAGAAATCGAGCAGGGTCTCGTAGTTGAGTCGAGACGGATCGAACACGACTTCAATGGCCTCGGCGTGGCCGGTGTTGCCGACGCCGATATCGTGGTAGGTCGGGTTCGCGGTTTTGCCGCCGGAGTATCCGACCGTGGTCTTTACGACGCCCGGAATCTGTCGGATGATTTCCTCCATTCCCCAGAAACAGCCGCCGGCCAGAATCGCGGTTTCTCGCTTCGCCGCCGGGAGGAGGCCAGCTTCTACAAAGGGCGCGAGATATTTGCCAAAACCGGTCGCCTCCATCTCCGCCACCGGAATGAATTTCAGCGATGCCGAGTTAATGCAGTAACGCATTCCTCCTCGATCCTGGGGACCGTCGTCGAAGAGATGGCCCAAGTGGGAGTCAGCTACCTTGGAGCGGACCTCGGTCCGCACCGCGCCGAGACTGGCGTCTTTTTTCTCCGTGATCTCGGCGCCTGCAATGGGCGCCGTAAAGCTCGGCCAGCCGGTGCCGGAATCGAATTTGTGGATCGACGCGAAAAGCGCCTCGCCGCTGATGACATCGACGTAGATGCCGTCGGCGTGGTTGTCCCAGTACTCGTTGCGGAAGGGCGGCTCGGTGCCGGATTCGCAGGCGACGTGGTATTGCAGCGGCGTGAGTTTTTTGCGGAGTTCTTCCTTCGACATTTTCGTGAGGTCTGGTGGTTTGGCGGTGAGACTGGGCGCGGCTTTCTTTTCACCGGCCAGCGCCAGGTAGGCGACGGCGGCGAAAACGAGGCAGACGGCGAACAGGACGGGACGGAATTTCATGTGGAAACGAGACGCGCGCGGCGGGCAAAAATTCCCGCGTCAATTGACGCGCTTCATGCGGTCGAGGCTGCCGCGTTCCTCCGCCTCGCGCCGGAGTCGCGCGCGTCCGGTGCGCCAGAGTTTCGCGAGCGTCACGGCGAGGACGAAGATCGGGATCAGCAAAAGCACGCGCTGTTTGTTCGGGAGAAAAAGCAGCGCGATGAGAAAGGCGAAGCCGCTCAGCCACGAGAAGAGCGCGAGCCGCATCGCGAAGAAACGCTCCGCCTCGCTGCGGCTGCGGCGCACGCTGCGCTGCGTGCCGAAGACGCAGACGATGAGGACGAGGGCGATGAGCCAGGTGAGGAATTTCATGAAACGCGGACTATCACTCCATTTGTCTGAGGCTCCACCAGTAGGCGAAACCCGCCAATGCTTCGTAACAGGCCAGCACGATCAAACCGATGATGAAATCGCTCCGACCGTTATCCCTGCCGACAACCAGGAGTGTGTGCAGAGGTTGCGCCAGCAGCGCGATCGCGAAGCCGTGGATGAAGCGGTCCTCCGAGAGCCAGACAAACAAAAAGCCCGCGCCCAGAAGAAACAACTGGAGCACGCCGACGGGATTCTCGCAGCCGGCCAGCAGGGTCCACAGCCAGGAGACCGGGGCAAACATCGGGTTGAAATCGTCGTGGCTAAAAATCGCGCCGGGACCGCTGCTCCATACATCGCGAATGAGTTTTCCCGCGCCCGCACAATTCGCCCCGACATAATGTCCGAACACGCAAAACCCAAAAAAGAGCAGCACCCTCCACCAAAACGATGACATCGCCGCGAAGATCGCGTGTGTTTGATCCAACTCATGCAACTCGCCGCTCATGCGATGTCCGATTCCTCTCCCGCATCCTGCGCGGCGAGCAGTTCGCGCACGGCGGGCACGTCTTCGTCGGCCACCTGCACGCGCACGCCGCCGGTGAGGAAACTCCACTCCATTTGCGTGACGTTTTCGTCCACCAAAAATGCGGCGATGCCGCCCGCTTCGAGACGCAGCCGCAGCAGATGCGCGTCTTCGGGTTTGTTGAAGGTGGCGATGGTGGTCATGCGGCTCGCCGGGATACTCACGCAAAGGCGCTAAGACGCAAAGCCCGGATGTTGCGCGCGCTCCCCGGAATACGATGCGATTCCCCGCGCAATTGACAAATCCGGCACGCGCCTTTCCAGTCTGCGCCCCATGTTTTTCCATTCCCAGCTTTCACGCCTGCTCTGCGTCGCGCTCCTGTGCGGCGCGGCGGTGGCGCGCGAGCCTTCCATCAAGCCGCCGCCCGCCACGAAGACGCCCGATCTTTCCACGAACGACCGCGTCGGAAAAGTCGGCCTCAATCGTTATTACACGCCGACGAATCAGATCATCACGCCGACGGGGATTCAGGTGGAATTGCCGGGCATCCGACCGCAGGCCATCGCGCTGAGCCCGGATGGCAAACTGCTCGTCACGGCGGGGAAGACGGCGGAGATCATCGTCATCGATCCGAAGACGGGCGCGGTGTTGCAGAAGGTCGCGTTTCCCGGAAAGCAGGTCGCGGCAGACGCGACCGAGGAGGCGGCGCAGGGCGGCGAGGCGGCGGGGGTGAAGACGAAGCCGGATGGCGGCGCGCAACTCAGCTACACGGGCCTGGTGTTTTCGCCGGATGGCAAACGCATCTATGTGTCGAACGTGAACGGCGACGTGAAAGTTTTCGCGGTCGATCCTGCGGGGAAGGTGTCGGCGCTGCGGCTCATCGTTTTGCCGGAGGCGAAGGCACCGAAGCGCAAGGCGGAGATTCCCGCCGGCCTCGCGGTGTCGCGCGATGGACGGCTGCTTTATGTGGCGTTCAATCTCGCGAACAAACTCGCGGAGATCGACACGACGACGGGCGTGGTCTTGCGCACTTGGGAAACGGGTGTCGCGCCGTTCGATGTCGTGCTCGCGGCGGGCAAGGCTTACGTGAGCAATTGGGGCGGGCGGCGTCCCGGCAAGGGGGATCTCACCGGCCCCGCGGGCCGCGGGACGACGGTGCGCGTCGATCCGGTGCGCAGCCTTCCCAGCGAGGGCAGCGTGACGATCGTGAATCTCGCGGAGGGCAAAGTGAAAACGGAACTGCTCGTCGAACTGCGCCCCGGCGCGCTCGCGGTTTCGCCGGACGAGCGATACGTGGTCGTCGCCAATACGGGCAGCGACACGCTGAGCGTCATCGACTCGAAGACCGATGCGGTGGTCGAAAAAATCTGGACGCGCCCGCCGCCCGATCTTTTCAGCGCCATGCCGAACGCGCTCGCCTTCGACAAATCCGGCAAGCGGCTCTACGTCTGCAACGCCGCGCAGAACGCGGTCAGCGTGATTCTTTTCGACGCAAAAGACAAGGAATCGACGCTGCTCGGCCTGATCCCGGTCGGCTGGTTCCCCGGCGCGATCGTTCACGATCCCGTGCGCAATCAATTGTGTGTCGGCAACATCAAAGGCATCGGCTCGACGAAGAAGCTCAAGCCCGGCGACAAACCGAAGCTCAGCTCGAAGGATTATTACGGCACCGTCTCGATCGCGCCCGTGCCCGACGCGAAGGAGCTGACCGCGCACACCGCGGTTTCCTACGCGAATATCCGGCAGGAAGCCTTCGAGGCGGCGAAGCTCCCCGCGCGGCCCGGACAGCCCGCGCGCCCTGTGCCAGAGCGGGTTGGCGAGCCGAGCGTGTTCAAGCACGTCATCTACATCATCAAGGAAAACCGCACCTACGACCAGGTGCTCGGCGATGTGAAAAGGGGGAACGGCGACGCGACGCTCTGCACTTTCGGGGAAAAGTTCACGCCGAATCAGCACAAGCTCGTGCGCGAATTCGTGGTGCTCGACAACACCTACTGCTCCGGCATTCAAAGCGCAGACGGTCATCACTGGACCGACGCCGCCATCGCGATGGATTACATCGAGCGCGGGCACGCGGGCTGGCCGCGCAGCTATCCGAATCTGAAGACCGAGGACTCGATGGATGCGCTCGCGTATTCGCCCGCCGGGTTCATTTGGGACAACATCCTGAAGCACGGGAAAACGCTGCGCAATTACGGCGAAGCCTGCATCTCCGAATGCGGCTGGTCCGATCGCGCGGCGAAAGGGAAACCGAAATGGAAGGACTACCACGATGACGTGCTCGCGAAAACCGGCCTCACCAGCATCCGCTGCAAACCCGGCCTCGATTCGCTGCGCCCTTTTTTCAAACCCGACACCGTCGGCTGGGATCTCGGCGTGCCCGACATCGTCCGCGCCTCCCGCTTCATCGACGAACTGCATCATTTCGAGCGAACGGGAAAGATGCCCGACTTCATCATCATGGCACTGCCCAACGACCACACCGGCGGCACCGGCGCGGGCACGCCGACGCCCGCCGCGCAGGTCGCCGACAACGATCTCGCGATGGGCCAGATCGTCGAGGCGCTCAGTCACAGCAAATTCTGGCCGGACACCTGCCTCTTCGCTATCGAGGACGATCCGCAAAACGGATGGGATCACATCAGCGGCTACCGCACGACCTGCTACGTCGTGAGCCCCTACACAAAACGCAGCGCGGTCGTCAGCACGCAATACAACCAGACCAGCCTTGTCCGTACGATGGAACTCATGCTCGGCATCCCGCCGATGAACATCATGGACGCCACCGCGACCCCGATGAACGACTGCTTCACCGACACGCCGGACCTCACGCCCTTCACCGCCGTGCCAAACCAAGTTTCGCTCCTCGAATTGAATCCAGAGAAGAAAAAAAATCCCGATCCCAAGGCGCGCAAAGACGCCGCGACTTCCGCCAGCCTGAATCTCCGCGAACCGGATCGCTGCCCCGAAGACGTCCTCAACCGCATCCTCTGGCGCGCAATGAAAGGGACGAAGGTTCCGTATCCGGAATGGGCGATCACGAAGGTGGATGACGATGACTGACCAGCGGCGCGGAGCGGGGACGAAGCACAGCTTCGGGGAAATTGGCGTTCCCAAGTGCAACTTGGGAACGAGTGAAACCCGGCCAGCTCGTGTTGCTCTCTATCGTCCCTCCGGAACTCCTCATTTTTCGCCATCGCGAAACGCAGCGATGAATCGCCGGGCTATTTTCGGAAGCGAGACTTTTTCCACAGTCTCTAAGGAAAGCTGGTGCGGTGGACTCGTCACCACGGATTCACATCACAATGAAACGAGCAATTTTGCTGTCCCTCATTTTGGTCGCCGCGCTGTTGCCGACGGGCGTTCGGGGGGCGGAGGCGGTGCCATACAGCGGGGCGGGGTGTGCGGGAGCGGATGAGTTTTTTGCGGATGAGGTTTGGGCGAAAGTGGCGGCGGAATCTTGCCTCAAATGCCACAAGGATGGCGGCGATGCGGAGGACAGTAAGCTCGTCCTGCTGGATCCGGCGCGGGCCACGGGGTCCGCCCGCGCGGCGGCGCTGGGGCAGAATCGCGATGCGCTGGCGCGGATGGCGCGGGTGCTGCACGAGGGGCAATCCCGCTTGCTGCGGAAGGCAACGGGGCAGATCAAGCACGAGGGCAAGGATGCGGTGAAGCCGGATTCGGCTGAGCAGCGGATGCTGGCGGAGTTTATCCGACGGGTGAATTCGCCGGTGGCGACTGCACCCGCGGAGGACAAAGACGCGCCGCCGTTTTTCGCGGGCGTCGCGATGATGGACGACCGCCGGCTGCTGCGTCGCGTGACGCTTTCGCTGGCGGGGCGGTTGCCGACGGGTGCGGAATGGTCGGCGCTTGAGAGCGATGGATTGCCGTCGCTGCTGGATGCGGTGATGCGGGAGGACGCTTTTTACGAACGACTGCGCGAGGGGTTCAACGATGTGTTCCTCACGCTCGGTCTGGACGAGGTGGATAATGCGGGGACCTCGCTCGATTATGAGCATTTCGGAAAGACGCGGCTTTGGTTTCAAAAGTTCGATTTGAGCCACATCGAGGACAAGAAGGAGCAGGAGAAGGCGCGTCGGAAACTCACGGCGGATGAGCGAAAGGCTATGTCCGGCGAGCCGATGAAACTCATCGAGTACATCGTGCGCAACGACCGCGCGTTGACGGAAATCGTGACGGCGGATTACGTGATGGTTACGCCTTACACGGCTCGGAGTTACGGCATCTACGAGGAGCTGAAGCCGGAGTTCAAAAACGCGGACGACCCGTTTGAATACATCCCGGTGAAACTGAAGGCGCTGGTGAGCAAGAACGAAACGGGCCAGCAGGATTCGGCGACGGGCTTTTATCCGCACGCCGGGCTGCTGAGCACTTTTCACTACCTGCGCCGCTATCCGACGACGGAGACGAATCGCAATCGCCTGCGCGCGCGCATGTATTTCCAGCATTTCCTCGGCATCGACGTGCTGGCGCTGGCGGCGCGGGTGACGGATGCGGCGGCGGTGTCGGCGAAATACGAGAACCCCACGATGGAGGCGTCGGAGTGTGTGGTGTGCCACAAGACGCTTGATCCGGTGGCCGGGCTTTTTCAGGATTTTTGGCGATTCGACAGCGGCTATGGACGGAGAAAGGGCGGCTGGTTCACGGATATGTTTGGCGCAGGTTTTGAAGGTGAGGATTTGCCCGCCGAAGAACGCTGGCGCGCATTGCAATGGCTGGGCGAACGCACGGCGAAAGATCCGCGTTTTGCGGCGACGATGGTCGGGCACGCATATTACATCCTGACCGGGCGCCGAGTGCTGTTGCCGCCAAAGGATCTCGAAGACCCGCTCTATCACGCGCGTTGGCGCGCGTATCGGGCGCAGCGCAATCAGATCGAGGAAATCGCGACGCGATTTGCGCAGTCGGGCTTCAACTTTAAGAGCGCGATCAAGGATTGGATCGCGTCGGATTTTTATCGTGCCGACGGGCTTGCTTTGGCGGCTGGCAGCGAGGAGCGGCGAGTGGAACTGGAAGACATCGGCGTGGTGCGGATGCTCGCGCCGGAGCAACTCGAACGGAAGCTCGCCGCCGTCTTCGGTCAAGCGTGGGGCAAACTGGATTCCGAGAGCAAGCTCGACATGCTGTATGGCGGCATCGACTCAAAAGCCGTGACTGAGCGCGCGACGGACCCGAGTGGAGCGATGGGCGCGATCCAGCGCATCCTGTCGAATGACGTTGCACGAAAACAGACCGCGCTGGATTTCGCGCTCGCGCCTTCGGAGCGACGGCTGTTCCCGGACATCGAGCCGAGTGTGACGCCCGGCACTTCGCCCGAAGACGACGCAAAAATCCGCCGCGCCATCGCGCATCTACACGAGCGCGTGCTGGGCCGCGCCGACTCGGAGGATGCGCCGGAAGTCACGCGCACGTTCCAGCTTTTTACCGGCATCCTCAGCGACGCTGCGGCGCGGAAAGAAATCGCGCGGGATGAAAAGGATCCGAGCTACACGATCCGTGCGTGGCGCGGCGTGGTCACCTTTCTTCTTCGGCAACAGGAGTTTCTCTATGAATAGTTCGCGCCGCGATTTCTTCAAACTCTGCGCTCTCACCGGCCTCGGCGTGGCATGTCCCGGCGGTGTGCTGGGCGCTGCGCCGCGCGACGATTCGCCGTACGAGGGGCCGTATTACCTGGTGTTCAACGCCGCTGGCGGCTGGGACACGACTTATTTGATGGACCCCAAGGGCATCAACGAAATGAATCGCCTCTACAAAGAAGGCGACATCCAGACGCATGGCGCGCACAAGTTTGCGCCGACGGCGGCGCACATCCAAGCGGGCATGAGCAACGAGGATTTCTTCAAGGAATTTGGCAGCGGCCTGCTCACGCTCAACGGCCTCGATTACTCCGTGAACAACCACGAACCCGGTTCCCGCTACATGGCCACGGGCAAGCTCGACAGCCTCGCGTACCCGACGTTTGCCGCGCTCGTGGCCGCGTGCAAAGGGCCGCAGTGCCCGCTCGGATTTCTCACGTTCGGTGGCTATTCCAATACGGGAAACCTCATCGCGATGTCGCGCGTGCCGTACGCCAACTCCTTGCGGAAACTCGCGAACGCCGATTTTCAAAATGGGGAAAAGGGCGCGCCGTATCACGATGACTTCGTGGTGGATCGCATCGAGCGCGCGCTCGCGGAGCAAGCCGCTGAGCGCGTCCCGGAAAAACTGCTGCCGCGTCTGGATCGCGCGCAAAGCATGCTCTACGCGGGACAGCTCAATTCCAAATCGCTGAGCCGCGTCATCCCGTGGATTCCCGCCACGCTCGCAAAGGACAGCCTCTCGCAGTGTGCCGACATCGCGCTGGCCGCGTTCAAGGCAGGCGTCGGCGTCTCGGCAAATCTTTCGCACGGCACCTTCGACAGCCATGCCAACAACGACGTCGATCAAATGCTGCGCATCCCCGAATTGCTCGCGGGAATCGCCTACGCGCTGAGGCGTGCGGAGGAATTGAAAATCCGGGACAAACTCGTCGTGGTCGTCCAGAGCGAAATGGGCCGGACGCCGACGTATAACAAAGGCAACGGCAAGGATCACTGGTCGATCGGCTCCATTATGTTCATCGGGCCTGGCATCCAAGGCGACCGCGTCATCGGCGCGACGGATGAAAAGCAATTTCACATCCCGCTCAACCCCGCGACGCTGGCGTGCGACAAGGAAAAAGGCATCCGCGTCCGCCCTGAACACATCCACGAAGCCCTGCGCGAATATGCCGGAATCGCCGATCATCCGATGAGTAAAAAGTTCCCCCTCATCACGCCCGACAAGCCCAGGATTCAAGGCTTGTGGGGGTGAAGTCATCCGTTGAAATCCGGCGAGCGAATAATGACGCTTTGCCTGCCAGATATTCTCGATTCTAGCAACGCCCCCTTTCTCTTTTCCCCGCGAGTAGGCGATCACGAAGGTGGATGACGACGACTGACCGCAGCCCCACTCGTTCCCAAGTTCCACTTGGGAACGCATGTTTCCCAGAAGCTGCGCTTCGCCCGGCTCCGCGCCTCCGAAGTGAAACTTCGTCAACAAGGCATTCCCAAGTGGAACTTGGGAACGAGTCGCCCTTGAGCTTACGGTGCGGGCTCGGCTTCGCTGGTTTCCTCGGGATCGGCGTCCGGCTCGTCTTCCGCCACATCCGGCGGTGGCGCGGGCATTTTTTCGTTCACCGCCAGCGGGGCGGGGGCGGGCGGCTGGTACACGCGCACGTAGTCGATGTTGAAGGAGTTCGGGAAGACCGTGTTTTCATCGGGTTCGCCGGAGGGGCCGAACTCGGAACTGACGCTATTGCTGAGCACGAGATACATCGCTTTGTCCGGCACGTAATCCGCCGCGATCGTTTTGCGCACCACGCCGTCGAGGGTCCACACCGCGCGCCCGCGCGTCCATTCGAGCGCGTAGATGTGCCAGTCGGATTCAAAGTCGGTTTCTTTGTCCCAAGTGCTGTCCCACGCGGAATCGTAGAGCCCGCCGTAGGCGAGGCCGTGGTGCATGGTGCGCTGGCCGGCGTAATACTCGGCGATGTCGAATTCCGGCGGCCAGCCATTGTGCTGCGGCATGAGCCAGAGGCACGGCCACAGGCCTTTGCCGCCGGGATATTTCGCGCGGATTTCCACGTAGCCGTGGGTGAAATCGAACTTGTCGTGCGAGGTGACGAGCCCCTGTGTGTATTGGAAAACGCCGGGCTTTTCGTCCCCATTCACCGTGCGCCGCTGCGTCTGCAAGCGCAGCAACCCCTCGCCGACGACCGCATCGTCGTCCTCGGTGTGGCTGAGGTAATACTCGTTGTGATAGCGCGGGCCGTGGGTGCCGATGAAGGCCATCGTCGTGCCCCATTTCGCGCAGTCGAGTTTGTCGCCGTCGAATTCATCGTTGAAAACCATCGCCCATCCATCGGGCGGAGAAGCCGTCAGAGGCGCGACATTCGCCATCACCGCGAAGGCCGCGGTGCTGAGCGGGAATATGTGGAATCTCATTCGCTGTCTGCGTGTGCAACATAGCACATGTGGATATGGATTTCAGCTTGGGATGTGCCACGGGGCTTTCGCGATGCACCGGCTAAAGCCGGGACTCCAAACGAACCGGCTAAAGCCGGAACTCCAAGCTCGGAGTCGCGGCTTTAGCCGGTTCATATTTTTCTCCAAAGAAATTGGTCGCCGCCCGGTCCCCACCGGGCGGCGACCGCTCCACTCAGTTTCACGCGCCCGACCCGTCCAAGAGCAGGCGCGCTGTTCTGAAAAAAATGATGCGAGTTGTTTTAGGCGCGACGGCGGCGCAGGCCGAGCAGCGTGGCGATACCGCCGAGGAGCAGCGCGGCACTGCCGGGCTCGGGGACGGCTCCGGCAGAGACGCTGCCGGCGAGTTCTCCGCCTTGCTGGCCGAGTCCGAGATCGTCTCCTCCGACAGCTTCGGCCAAAGACGGGGCCGGTGGCGGCAGTGCGCCGATATTGACGACGGCTCCGTTGCCGATGTTGAGCGAGGCGAGGGTTTGATCGACGCTGATGTTGGTCACCGAACTGCCGAGGGCGGGAGCGGTGGCGTTGAGCACGGTGCTGCCGGTGCCGAGGGCGACGGGGATGTCCGTCCTTCCGTCGGTGGTGTTCAACACAGGGTAATCCTGCGTGCCGGTGAGCGTGAGGGTGCCAGCACCTTTTTTGGTGACAGGGCCGACGCCGACCATCGGAGCGGCGTCGGTGACTTTGAAGCCGTTGGTGTCGATGGTCGCGCCCGCTGCGAGGATGCTGAGATTGGCGGAGGTGAAGCCACGGATGAAGTTGGCTTCGTCGGCACGGGCGACGAGCGTGCCGCCATCGAAGTTGAATTGTGGGGTGCCGCCGCCGGCGAGGACGTAGGTCGTTTTAAGCTTGCCGCCGTTGAGGTTCAGCAGGCCCGTTCCACCTTCGCCAACGATCACGTTATTCTCCGCGGTGACGAAGCCAGTGCCGCTGATTTTCAGTTCACCGGTGCCGCCACCGACCCAGCCGAGGCTGATGAAGTCGGCTGTCGCGGTGCCGCCGGAAATATCCCACAGGCCATTGCCGCCGCCGTTTTCACCAAGGCGAATGCCACCCGCGCCACCCGCAGTGGTGGAGGCGGTGGAATTGAAGGAGCCGCCGGTCTGCGTGACCGTGCCGATGCCGCTGAGGCTGCCGATGATGGTGTGATTGGCGGCGGTTTTGTTGATGACGCCGGTACCGCTGAGCGTGAGCGTGCCAGTCGCGCCCGCGCGCCCGACGGCGAGCCAGTTGTTGACGTTGACCGTGCCGTTGCTGACGTCGAGCGTGCCATGCCCGCCGGTGTTCTGACCGACCCAGAGTTCGCCGTTCACATTCAGCGTTCCGCCGAGGACACTCATCTGCCCCGTTTTCGTTCCGCCATTTCCGATGATGAAATTGCCGGTGTCATTGATCGTGCCGCCGGGTTGAAGGACGACCGCTCCATCGCCGAGCCCCGCAACCGTCACCCCGGCGTTGAAGTTTGCGACGCCCGTACCACTGACCTCCAAAGTGCCGTTGCCCGTCGTAGCACCCGCAGTGGTGTTCTCACCGTTTCCAAGACTTACCCGCTGAGTCGCGGTCAACGTGCCTCCGGTAACCTTCACGACTCCCGTGCCGGCTTCACCGATTAGATATTCGCGCGCGGAGATGGAGCCGGAGTTGACGTTGAGTGTGCCGGTGCCGCCCGCCACGATGCCGATCTGCACCCAACCGCTGTTGGTGTTCAGACTTCCGCCGTT
>JAYVRQ010000653.1:0-3444 GCA_043776145.1 Chthoniobacteraceae bacterium | reverse complement strand
ATCGCACTCCACGGCTTGTGCTACACGCTCTTCTTCATCACCGGACAGCTTTACCTCGAAAAGCGAATCGACCCGCAGCTCCGCGCCCGCGCGCAGGCCCTGCTCACGTTGATGACCGCGGGCATCGGCACACTCGCGGGCTCGGTCGCGTGCGATTTCTGGCGGCGATTCTGCCAGCACGGCACGGCGACGAACTGGCCGCACTTCTGGCTCGGGCTCTGCGCGGTCGTTGCCGCAGTGTTCGCTTTCTTCGCGGCAGCTTACCGCGGAGTGAAGCACTGAGGAAGGAACCACTGATGGACACTCACCGGCACTGATGACGGAACCGACTCGTCCCGACATTCATCGGGAATTTCACCGTGCAGGTGAAAAAAGAATTCCAGAAAGAACCGCAATCAAACTCTTCATTAGTGCAGGTAGGTGTCCATGAGTGGTTCCTCCTCCTCCCATCGCCTGCGCGGCGCTCCCTACGAAAACTTCACGTTCTTCCCCGGCTCCATCTCGTAGTTGAACGTCACTTTTTCCGCCGTGTGCGCGCGGATGATGTCGGTGTTGAACTTCATGTAAATCGCGTCGTCCTCGGTCATCGCGAGCTTTTCCAGGGTCTCAAAATCCAGCGCAATGAAAAAGCGCCACTCGTTTTTCGGGTCGATGTTTTTCCCGCATTTCACGCTGAGGATTTCCGGGATTTTCAAAAGGCTCATCCGCGTGGTCATCATCATGTTCTCGAGTTGGTCGGGTGTGACCTCGGGCTTGAGTTTGAAGAGCGAGACGTGATGAACCATGAAGTGCGTGCTGTTTAGGAAATCAACGCGGATCGCGCAAGGCGGATCGCGGATGGAAAAAATGACCGGGCGGCAGGTCGGAGGGACCGACCAGCCGCCCGGCGGGGCGGGGGGAGGGAAAGTTTATCGCTTCCAGTCGAGCGCGCCTTTCATCACGGCATAGACATAGCCGACCGTGAGGATGCCGACGAAACTCAACATGCTCCAGAAGATCGTGCGGTCGCCCTGCGCGATGAAATCGCGAAACACAACGGCCCACGGATAGGAGAAGACGATCTCGATGTCGAAGAGGATAAAGAGCATTGCCACGAGGTAAAACTTCACGCTGAAACGCGGCTGGCTCGGTCCCTCGGCGGGCATTCCGCATTCGTAGGCGGAGTCCTTCGCGGCGTTGCGTTTGCCGGCTTTGCCGAGGATGACGCTGATGATGAGCGCCGACGCGGCGAAGCCGATGGCGATGATGACCTGGAGCAGGATCGGAAGATATTCTTTCATAAAAAGCCCTGGATATTCCCGGAATGAATCGCGCTCAGGCGACGGCGACCGGTGCGGTGGGGCGCGGCTGGAAGGTTTCGAGTGTGGCGAGCTGCTTGGGGATGCCCTTGTACTTTTTGCCGTCCTTTTTCACCATGCCGCGGGCGACCAGATTTTGCAGTTTTTCGTAAGCGCGCAGGCGGAGCATTTCCTCACCGCTGCTGGCGGCATTGCGGGCGCGGAGATTTTCATGCACGACTTCAAAGAGTCCCTTGAACTCGAACGTCGTCCGCGAGGAGAGCGCGGCGGCGAGTTCTTCAGTGACCAAATCCGGGAGGCGACGGGCGAATGCGGTTTTCGAGTGAATAGGCATAGGGCGCGTAGAGTATCACAGTTCGCGCGTTCGACACGGAAATTGTCCCGTTTTTTTGGAAAAGCGGCTCCAACGGCTCCCGCCCCGCCGACGCCTGCCGCGTCCGCGACGGTCATCACCACGGCCTCCGTCGCGCCCGCTGCCGCGCCGGTCGCGGTGGATGTCACCGCGATTCTCGATGGGCTCGCGGCGAAGAGTCACGAGAAGCTCGACTGGAAAAAATCCATCGTCGATCTGATGAAACTCGTGGGCATGGACAGCAGCTTCGCGGCGCGCAAGGAACTCGCCCACGATTTGCATTACACCGGCGACACGGGCGATTCCGCGACGATGAACGTGTGGCTGCACAAGGAAGTCATCAAGCAACTCGCCGCGAACGGCGGAAAGGTGCCGAAGGAACTGCTGGATTAACGGGCGCGCTTTTCCGCGAGCGGCAGCCTACCCGAGCAATTCCGCGACGAGGGATTTTTCCTCGCGCAGTTCGTTCAGCGTCGCGTCGATTTTGGCGCGGCTGAAGGCGGGGACGCTCACGTCTTTCACGATCTCCCAGCCGCCGCCGGGGACGGTGCGGATGGGGAAGGAGGTGATGAGTCCGGCGTCGGCACCGTATTCGCCTTTGGCGCAAACGGCGACGCTGTACCAGTCGCTCTTGTGCGTGGGCGTGGTGAGCGAGCGGACGGTATCGACCACGGCGTTCGCGGCGGAGGCGGCGCTCGAGGAGCCGCGCGCCTTGATGATGGCCGCGCCGCGCTGCTGCACGGTGGCGATGAATTCGCCTTCGAGCCACGCGCTGTCGTGGATGACTTCGGTGACGGATTTTCCGTCGATGCGGGCGTTGTGAAAATCGGGGTATTGCGTGGCGGAGTGGTTGCCCCAAATGGCGACGTTCGAGACGCTCGTGATGTCCACGCCGGCCTTCGCGGCGAGCTGCGCTTTGGCGCGGTTTTCATCGAGGCGCGTCATGGCAAACCAGCGGTCGGCGGGGATGCTCTTCGCGTTGTTCATGGCGATGAGGCAATTCGTGTTGCACGGATTTCCCACGACGAGCACGCGCACGTCGCCCGCCGCGTTCTTCGCGATGGCCTGGCCCTGGCCGATGAAGATTTTCCCGTTGATCCCGAGCAAGTCTTTCCGCTCCATCCCTGCCTTGCGCGGGACGCTACCGACGAGCAGCGCCCAGTTCACGCCGCTGAAGCCTTCATCGAGATCGGCGGTGGCGGTGATTTTTTTGAGCAGGGGAAACGCGCAGTCGTCGAGTTCCAACACCACGCCGCCGAGCGTGGGAAGCGCGGGGGCGATTTCGATGAGGTTCAACTCGACTGGCTGATCCGGCCCGAACATGGAGCCGGAGGCGATGCGAAAAAGGAGCGAGTAGCCGATCTGGCCGGCAGCGCCGGTGACTGCAATGCGGATGGGAGTTTTCATTTTTGGAAAATAATTTGGGGCGCAGATACAACACGAAGCGCGGCGGCGGGCAACGATGAAGGTCGGGGGATTTTATTTTTGACGCAGAGACGCAGGGGACACAGCGGCTCCGCCACTGTGCGTCTCTGCGTTAAAAAGTAACGAATCGTATCACTGGCCGCGCTTGGTCTCGGCGATGATTTGGCGGACAATTTGCGTCTTCGCCGCAAGCTGCGCATCCGCATTCCACTGCGAGACGGGGAGCGCGAGACGCTCGCTCCAGTTGGCGTCGCTCACCGCGCCGGGGACGTTGAAACGCTGCGCGGTGGCGAAGACATCGGTAATCATCAGCACAGCCATCCACGATCCACTTGCGAAAAGCGCGCGGACGATTTGCGCGTGGATTTC